>NZ_VMMJ01000017.1:76494-80471 GCF_013277145.1 Streptococcus sp. 3705
GGTTGCAGATAGAGCTGACGAAGTCAGTATCATATACATACGGTAAGGCGACGCTGACGTGGTTTGAAGAGATTTTCGAAAAGTATAAAATAGATTGAATTTAGAATAGTCCATCGAGTTTTATAAAACATTGTTAGAAATTGGTCTGAATTCCGTAATCCAGTTGTTCGGTTTTTATTTCATTTAACAATAATTTACCAACTGTTTAACTCAACTAAAAATCCCCAATCGAAGCGATTGAGGATTAAGCAAATGAATCTTAAACAATACCTTGTGCAATCATAGCGTTTGCTACATTTTCAAAGGCAGCAATGTTAGCTCCTGCAAGGTATTCTTTATCAAGACCATATGTTTCAGCAGTTGTTTTAGCTGTGTTGAAGATGTTTGTCATGATGTCTTTGAGACGGCCATCAACTTCTTCACGAGTCCATGAGAGGCGAAGGCTATTTTGGCTCATTTCAAGGGCTGAAACGGCTACACCACCAGCGTTGGCAGCTTTTGCAGGTCCGTAGAAGATACCATTTTCTTTGTAGACTTTGATGGCATCAAGGTCGCTTGGCATGTTGGCACCTTCAGATACACAGATCACGCCTTGAGCAACCAAACGTTTAGCTGCTTCACCGTTGATTTCGTTTTGAGTCGCACATGGAAGAGCGATATCATAGTTTCCAGCGTAAGTCCATACAGAACCTTCATGATAAGTAGCGGTTGCTTTCTCAGCTGCATACTCAGTCAAACGAGCGCGACGTTTTTCTTTAACATCAACCAAAAGATCGAAGTCGATACCATTTTCATCGATGACATAGCCGTTTGAGTCAGAAACAGAAATAACAGTTGCACCAAGTTCAGTCGCTTTTTGAAGAGCATATTGGGCAACGTTACCAGAACCTGAAATGACTACTTTCTTACCAGCAAAGCTATTACCGTTAGCTTTGAGCATTTCTTCAGTGTAATAAACCAAACCGTAACCAGTTGCTTCTGGACGAATCAAGCTACCACCAAATCCAAGAGGTTTACCAGTCAAGACACCAGCATCAAATTGGTTAAGACGCTTGTATTGACCGTAAAGATAACCAATTTCACGTCCACCTACACCGATATCACCAGCAGGTACGTCAAGTGATGGCCCAATGTATTTTTGCAATTCAGTCATGAAGCTTTGGCAGAAGCGCATCACTTCAGCATCTGTTTTACCTTTAGGATCGAAGTCTGATCCACCTTTACCTCCACCGATAGGAAGTCCAGTCAAGACATTTTTAAAGATTTGTTCAAATCCGAGGAATTTCAAGATCCCTTGGTTTACAGTTGGGTGGAAACGAAGTCCGCCTTTGTATGGTCCAACAGCTGAGTTGAATTGAACACGGTAGCCACGGTTTACTTGAACTTTTCCATCACGGTCAACCCAAGGAACACGGAAAGAAATCACGCGCTCAGGCTCAGTAATACGTGCCAATATATTTTCTTCGATATACTCAGGGTGTTTTTCGAATACAGGTTCTAAAGTGTTGAAAAATTCTTCAACAGCTTGGAGGAATTCAGCCTCGTGCCCGTTACGAGCTTTTACAGTTTCAAACACGCTTTGGATATATTCTTTAGCAGATGTCATATCGTTCTCCTTAAATTCTAATTTAATTATGTGTGTCATTATAGCAGAATTTTTTTTAACTGTAAAGAGAAAAAACAAAAATTTTCTAAAAATTCTTTCAATTTGGTTTTTGGGATTTTTTGAAAGTAGATAAAAAACGAACGTTTTTCTTATAAATGCCTTTCTCAAAGA
This sequence comes from Streptococcus sp. 3705, assembly GCF_013277145.1. GTDB lineage: Bacteria > Bacillota > Bacilli > Lactobacillales > Streptococcaceae > Streptococcus. Next base: position 78,272 of record NZ_VMMJ01000017.1, read on the forward strand.
GAAAATCTGAAAATATGGTATAATATTAGCAATAAAAGGAATCTGGAGGATCAGAATCATGGTATCAACGAAAACGCAAATTGCTGGTTTTGAGTTTGACAATTGTTTGATGAATGCAGCAGGTGTGGCTTGTATGACGATAGAGGAGCTAGAAGGGGTTAAAAACTCAGTTGCAGGAACCTTTGTCACAAAGACTGCGACCTTGGACTTTCGTCAGGGGAACCCTGAACCACGTTATCAAGATGTTCCACTTGGTTCTATCAACTCTATGGGTTTGCCAAACAAGGGCTTAGACTACTATCTGGACTACCTTTTGGATCTGCAGGAAAAAGAGCCAAATCGAACTTTCTTCTTATCTCTAGTTGGTATGTCTCCAGAGGAAACCCATACTATTTTGAAAAAAGTCCAAGAGAGTGATTTTCGTGGTCTGACTGAGCTAAACCTCTCCTGTCCAAATGTTCCAGGAAAACCTCAGATTGCCTATGATTTTGAGACAACAGACCGGATTTTGGCAGAAGTATTTTCCTACTTCACCAAACCTCTTGGAATTAAATTGCCACCATATTTTGACATTGTTCACTTTGACCAAGCGGCAGCTATTTTCAATAAGTATCCTCTTAAGTTTGTCAACTGCGTCAACTCAATCGGAAACGGCCTATATATAGAAAATGAGTCCGTCGTTATTCGTCCTAAAAATGGTTTCGGTGGCATTGGTGGTGAGTATATCAAACCGACTGCTCTAGCTAATGTTCATGCCTTTTATCAACGCTTAAATCCTCAAATCCAAATCATTGGAACAGGCGGCGTGTTGACTGGTCGTGATGCCTTTGAACACATCCTCTGTGGAGCAAGTATGGTACAGGTGGGAACCACCCTTCACAAAGAAGGAGTTGGTGCTTTCGAACGTATTACCAATGAACTAAAAGCTATCATGGTGGAAAAAGGGTACGAGAACCTAGAAGATTTCCGTGGGAAATTGCGCTATATTGACTAAATTCAATCGAAAAATCAGAAGAAAGGAGAGAGGATGCTAGCTATTGAAGAAAGTCAGAAGTTGACTTTATCAAATTTACCTAGTTTGAGCCTTTTTACAGGGACAGACCAGGGTCAGTTTGAAGTTATGAAGAGTCAAGTGTTGAAACAGATTGGGTATGATTCTGCCGACCTCAACTTTGCCTACTTTGATATGAAAGAAGTGGTCTACAAGGATGTGGAACTGGAGTTGGTCAGTCTTCCTTTCTTTGCCGATGAAAAAATCGTGATATTAGACCATTTTGTCGATATTACAACAACCAAGAAACGCTTTTTAACAGATGATGAGCTTAAGTCGTTTGAGGAATATCTTGACAATCCTTCGCCAACAACCAAGTTGATAATATTTGCAGAAGGAAAGCTGGATAGCAAAAGACGGTTGGTTAAATTACTTAAGCGTGATGCCAAGGTCTTTGATGCAGTAGAAGCCAAAGAACAAGAATTGCGCCAGTATTTCCAAAAGTGGAGTCAGAAACAAGGTCTGCAGTTTGCCAATCATTCTTTTGAAAATCTTCTCGTCAAGTCGGGTTTTCAATTTAGCGAAATTCAGAAAAATCTCCTCTTTTTACAGTCCTATAAGGAAGACTCTGTTATCGAGGAAGAGGATATTGTCAATGCTATTCCCAAGACCTTGCAGGACAATATTTTTGATTTAACTCAGTTTATTCTGACTAAAAAGATGGACCAGGCGCGTGATTTGGTTAGAGACTTGACCTTGCAAGGTGAAGATGAAATCAAACTGATTGCAGTCATGCTGGGACAATTTCGGACTTTTACTCAGGTGAAGATTTTGGCGGAGTCTGGGCAAACAGAATCGCAGATTGCAAGTAGTTTAGGAAGTTTTCTCGGACGCAATCCCAATCCCTATCAAATCAAGTTTGCGCTGAGAGATTCAAGAGGACTTTCCTTGAGCTTTTTGAAGCAAGCTATTTCCTATTTGATTGAGACAGACTATCAGATTAAGACAGGTCTTTATGAAAAGAGTTTCCTTTTTGAAAAGGCACTCTTACAGATTGCTAGTCAGGTCAATTGACATTTTTTTGAAACTAAAACCCGCGTCAATATTATTTTGTCGTGGGTTTCTTGCTAATTTGCTTGTTTTATACTCAATGAAAATCAAAGTGCAAACTAGGAAACTAGCCGCAGGTTGCTCAAAGCACTGCTTTGA
>NZ_VMMJ01000017.1:80489-119380 GCF_013277145.1 Streptococcus sp. 3705
AAGGCGACGTTGACGCGGTTTGAAGAGATTTTCGAAGAGTATTATTAGAAAGTATCTCAGTGATTTCCTTATCTATAAGCAAAAAACTTGAAAAAAGTGAATGTTTGCGTTATCATTTTCATATAGAAAGAAAAAGAGGTATTACAGATGGCTATTATCTTACCAGAACTTCCATATGCATACGACGCTTTGGAACCATACATCGATGCGGAAACAATGCACTTGCACCATGACAAACACCATCAAACTTATGTCAACAATGCTAATGCAGCTCTTGAAAAACACCCTGAAATTGGTGAAGAGCTTGAAGCTTTGCTTGCTGATGTAGAATCTATCCCAGCTGATATCCGTCAAGCGCTTATTAACAATGGTGGCGGACACTTGAACCACGCTCTTTTCTGGGAATTGATGACTCCTGAAAAAACAGCTCCATCAGCAGAACTTGCAGCAGCAATCGATGCAACATTTGGTTCATTTGAAGACTTCCAAGCAGCCTTCACTGCAGCAGCAACAACTCGTTTCGGTTCTGGATGGGCATGGTTGGTTGTCAACAAAGAAGGGAAGCTTGAAGTGACTTCAACAGCAAACCAAGACACACCAATCTCAGAAGGTAAAAAACCAATCTTGGGCTTGGACGTTTGGGAACATGCTTACTACGTGAAATACCGCAACGTGCGTCCTGACTACATCAAAGCTTTCTTCTCAGTGATCAACTGGAACAAAGTAGATGAATTGTACGCAGCTGCTAAATAATGATAGTTGGAGGGAAGAATTGTTCTTCTCTTTTTAAGGTTATATTATTTTGGTCTGACAAAATCGTCAGACTTTTTTCATTTTTATGAGAAACGTGCTAACTGCTAGAAATTATGGTAGAATAAAGTATTAAGTAATCGTGGAAAAGGGATATCTATGCGAAAAGAAATTGCACCTGAATTATACAACTATAACAAGTTTCCTGGTCCTGAGTTCCATTTACACGGGGACAAGGTTGAAACGGAAGGGATAGCTTTTTCCTTGGTGGAAAATATCAAGGATGCCTTTGATGTGACGGCTTTTAATCAGCGTTTTTCAGAAGTCTTAACCAAGTTTGATTATATCGTGGGAGACTGGAGCAACGAACAGCTTCGCCTACGAGGTTTTTACAAAGATGATCGAACAGAAGAAAAACTTGAAAAAATCAGTCGTTTACAAGACTACCTTTTAGAGTATTGTAGTTATGGTTGTGCCTATTTTGTCTTAGAAAATGAAGCCCCTAAGCGAGCATCATTTGACAAGAAAATGCGTAAGAAGGAAGAAGAAACACCTTCTAAAAAAGGAAAGAAACCGACTCAAACCAAACGAAAACCGAATGCAGATAAGAAAAATAGACGTCGTCAGAAGGACCAGCATTCTCAGAAAGAGGACAAGGGGCAACGTCATTTTGTCATTCGTCAGAAGTGAGTAGAGAATAAGGAGAAGAAATGAAACCGTCAATTTATAGTTTAACACGTCAAACCATGCAGGAATGGGTTTTGGAGCAGGGAGAAAAGAAATTCCGTGCAGATCAAATCTGGGAATGGCTTTACCGTAAACGTGTCCAGTCATTTGAAGAGATGACCAACCTTTCCAAGGATTTGATTGCTAAGCTTAATGATCAGTTTGTGGTCAATCCCTTGAAACAGCGTATCGTGCAAGAGTCTGCTGATGGGACCGTTAAATATCTCTTTGAATTGCCAGATGGAATGCTGATTGAGACAGTACTCATGCGTCAACACTACGGTTTATCTGTCTGTGTGACCACTCAGGTGGGCTGTAATATCGGTTGTACCTTCTGTGCCTCTGGTTTGATTAAGAAACAACGTGACCTCAATAACGGTGAAATCGTAGCGCAAATCATGCTGGTTCAGAAATACTTTGATGAGCGTGGTCAGGACGAACGCGTCAGCCATATTGTTGTCATGGGAATTGGTGAACCATTTGATAACTACAACAATGTCTTAAATTTCGTTCGTACTATCAATGATGATAAAGGAATGGCCATCGGTGCTCGTCACATCACGGTTTCAACCTCAGGTTTGGCCCATAAAATTCGTGACTTTGCTAATGAAGGGGTTCAGGTCAATCTTGCCGTTTCCCTTCATGCACCTAACAATGAACTGCGCTCAAGTATCATGAAAATTAACCGTGCCTTTCCGATTGAAAAACTCTTTGCTGCTATTGAGTATTATATCGAAACAACCAATCGTCGTGTGACTTTTGAATATATCATGCTCAATGAAGTCAATGATGGTGTAGAACAAGCCTTGGAATTGGCTGAATTGCTCAAGAATATCAAGAAATTGTCTTATGTAAACTTGATTCCTTATAACCCAGTTAGTGAGCATGACCAATATAGCCGTAGTCCTAAAGAGCGAGTCCTGGCTTTCTATGATACGCTTAAGAAAAAAGGGGTTAACTGTGTGGTTCGTCAAGAGCACGGAACAGATATTGATGCAGCTTGTGGACAATTGCGTTCCAATACAATGAAACGTGACCGCCAGAAAGCAGTCGCAACAGTCAATCCTTAATGATGAAGAAAACTTATAATCATGTTTTGGTCTGGGGAGTCATTTTCTATAGCATTTGCATTGTCTATTTTTGCTTTACTCCTCAAGAACATTCTCCCGTGGGGGCGGAAACTCCAGGTATTCAGCATCTTGGACGCCTGGTTTTTCTTTTGACTCCTTTCAATTCTCTCTGGAAACTGGGCCAAGTGAGTGACATAGGACAATTATGTTGGATTTTTCTACAAAATATCCTCAATGTCTTCTTACTTTTTCCTCTAATTTTCCAACTCCTTTATCTCCTTCCAAATTTGCGGAAAACAAAAAAGGTCCTTCTTTTTAGTTTTCTAGTGAGTCTTGGAATCGAGTGTACGCAGTTAGTCTTGGATTTTTTCTTTGATTTCAATCGCGTCTTTGAGATTGATGATTTGTGGACCAATACTTTGGGTGGCTATCTGGCTTGGCTCCTCTATAAACAATTACATAATACTCAATGAAAATCAAAGAGCAAACTAGGAAGCTAGCTGCAGGCTGTACTTGAGTACGGCAAGGTGAAGCTGACGTGGTTTGAATTTGATTTTCGAAGAGTATAAAAACAAGATAAGGAATTAAAATGAGTATTTTAGAAGTTAAAAATCTGAGTCACGGTTTTGGTGACCGTGCAATTTTTGAAGATGTGTCCTTCCGTCTCCTAAAGGGGGAACATATCGGTTTGGTTGGTGCTAATGGTGAAGGGAAATCAACCTTTATGAGTATCGTGACTGGTAAAATGTTGCCAGATGAAGGGAAGGTTGAGTGGTCCAAATATGTGACTGCTGGTTACTTGGATCAGCACTCAGTCCTTGCTGAAGGGCAGTCGGTGCGCGATGTGCTCCGTACAGCTTTTGATGAGCTTTTTAAAGCAGAAGCTCGTATCAATGACCTTTATATGGAAATGGCTGAAGACGGTGCGGATGTTGATGCTCTCATGGAAGAAGTGGGTGAACTTCAAGACCGTCTGGAGAGTCGTGATTTCTATACCTTGGATGCTAAGATTGACGAAGTAGCGCGTGCCCTTGGTGTTATGGACTTTGGCATGGATACGGATGTGACCTCTTTGTCAGGTGGGCAAAGAACCAAGGTACTTTTGGCTAAACTCCTCCTTGAAAAGCCCGATATCTTGCTTTTGGACGAGCCGACCAACTACTTGGATGCTGAGCATATTGACTGGCTCAAGCGCTATCTCCAAAACTATGAGAATGCCTTTGTTCTCATTTCACACGATATTCCATTCCTGAACGACGTTATCAATATTGTCTACCATGTGGAAAATCAACAGTTGACACGATACTCTGGTGACTACTACCAGTTCCAAGAAGTCTATGCTATGAAGAAATCTCAGCTAGAGGCTGCCTACGAACGTCAACAAAAAGAAATTGCAGACCTCAAGGACTTCGTCGCACGAAACAAAGCGCGTGTTGCAACACGAAACATGGCCATGTCTCGTCAGAAGAAATTGGATAAGATGGATATTATCGAGTTGCAAAGTGAGAAACCAAAGCCGTCCTTTGATTTCAAACCAGCTCGTACGCCAGGACGCTTTATTTTCCAAGCCAAGGATTTGCAAATTGGTTATGACCGTCCTCTCACTAAGCCTTTAAATCTTACCTTTGAACGCAATCAAAAGGTTGCTATTATTGGTGCCAATGGTATCGGTAAAACAACTCTATTGAAGTCTCTATTGGGCATTATCCCGCCAATCGCTGGGGAAGTTGAACGCGGTGACTACCTAGAACTTGGTTACTTTGAGCAGGAAGTAGAAGGAGGCAATCGCCAAACACCACTAGAGGCTGTTTGGAATGCCTTTCCAGCTCTCAACCAAGCAGAAGTTCGTGCAGCCCTTGCTCGTTGTGGTTTGACAACCAAGCATATCGAAAGCCAAATTCAGGTCTTGTCAGGTGGGGAACAAGCCAAGGTTCGTTTCTGTCTCTTGATGAATCGTGAAAACAACGTTTTAGTGCTGGACGAGCCGACCAACCATTTGGATGTGGATGCCAAAGGTGAACTCAAACGTGCTCTTAAAGAATACAAGGGATCTATTCTTATGGTCTGCCACGAACCAGACTTCTATGAAGGCTGGATGGACCAAATCTGGGATTTTAATAATCTAACTTAAAAATGAGGATAAAAGAAATACAGTACCGTATGTGGGTACTGTATTTTTAGGTTTTTAAGATTTAATACTCTTCGAAAATCAAATTCAAACCGCGTCAACGTCGCCTTGCCGTACTCAAGTACAGCCTGCGGCTAGTTTCCTAGTTTGCTCTTTGATTTTCATTGAGTTTAAAATCGTAGTCTTTCACCACTTCGATGCTGTCGATTGTGATAGCAGTCGTTGGCTTGTCTTTTTCATCTTTTTCGGCTTTGGCAATCTTATCCACAACATCCATACCGTCAATCACTTGACCAAAGACTGGGTGTTTGCCATCTAGACTAGGGTTTCCCCCTTCTTTATAGGCTTCGATGATTTTCTTTGGATACTTGCTTGTAGGGAGTTTAGCAGAGGTATCTGTAGAGTTTTGGTTGATGAAGAACTGGCTGCCATTGGTGTTTGGTTGACCAGTATTAGCCATAGAAAGAGCACCACGGATGTTATAGAGATAAGGAGTAATCTCGTTTTTGAAACCAGTTCCCTTGTCTTTAGTCTTATCCTTGTCATGCCAGATAGACTGACCACCTGTACCGTCTCCCTTTGGATCTCCAGTTTGAACCATGAAGCCATCGATGACACGGTGGAAGGTAATGCCGTTATAGTAGCCTTCTTTGGCATGAGTGAGGAAGTTTTCAACCGCTAAAGGAGCGAGTTTAGGGAAGAGTTTGATACGGATATCTCCTTGGCTTGTGTGGAGAATCACTTCAGCTTCATCTTCAGCAACTTCTTTAGATAGTTGTGGGAAATTGGCGTTTTCGTTTGTTAAAGCATCGTTTAGCTCCTTGGCAGATTGGGCTGCTGCTTTGGAGCTTTCCTCAGCGGCCAAGCTAGAATCTACATAGTCATCACCACGCAGACTGCGTTGGATGCTGCTACACCCAGCTAGGGCTACAGTGGACAGTAAAAGAAGGGTTGCTAGTTTTTTCATTCTGTTCCTCTCAAAAATTTATTTCTACCATTGTACCCTAAAAGGAAGTGGATTTCAAATATTAGTGACAAGACAATTTTAGAGAAAATCAACTAAAAAATCACTTGATTAGAGATTCTTCTTTGGATGTCGGTCGATAATTCCCTTGTATTGTTCCAGTATCTGCTCCCCCTTTGGAGTCAATTCGTAGCCACGATTGCTAATTCTTCTTCTGAAAAATGGTCATGAAGGGCTTGCTCCAGATTGGTAGCCTTCATTTTAGAAAGTCCTGTAATTCCCTTGCTTTTCAGAATATTCATTTTCATGGTAGTATTTAGATGGTCAAGTGAGTCAAAAGAAGTTTCGACAAGAGCATACCCTTTTTCTACCAGAGTTTTTAGATGTTTAGGGGTATCAATACCATAAGTGTACTCAAAGTATTTTGGGAACCAGATCTTAAGAAAGCTCGTAAAGCATCACAATTAGTAAACGTTAATTCGAAAGAAATACTATATTTTAAAAGAGCACATTTTCAAAGGATTTTTTCTTTTGGCTTCAATTCCTAATTAATCAATGAACTTAATACTAGGTCTCGAAAAGAATTATGCTTCCTCTTTCTGTCTGAGTTCAAAGAGGTCTTCTACTTTCAGATTAAAAACCTGAGCAATTTTAAGAGCCATTTCCAGCGAAGGATTGTAACGGTTATTTTCCAAGTGCAGAATTGTCTCGCGTCGCATGCCGATGAGGTCGGCTAACTCCTGCTGGGTCATGCCTGTGGACTCACGAACAGATTTGAGATTAGTAATAATCTTACTTTCTTTGGCCATGCTTATCCTCTCCGTTCCAAGATAAGATAGACAACCGCAAAGATGCAAATCAAGGTAGCTATGCTAATAAAGATCTGGCCCATGTAAAGAGTGAAAGGCCCCATATACCCAATGATAACTGCTAGGATCATCAGTGCGCCTAGTATAAAAACCAACATCAAGCTAGCTGCCTTTGCTAAATTAGCATAAAAGCGTTCGTCCGGAGTTTCCTTGACATTTTTTAAAGAGAAAAAACCAAATAGAATCACTTCAATAACGAGGCCAATTCCCAAAATCCATTCTTTAATACCAGAACTTTCGCTTGGGGTCGCAACCCAAATTCCTACTGTATAAAAAATGCTTGCTGCAAACACAAGTATCGTGTAAAGCTTAGCAGACAAGTCAAAAATAATTTTTCTCTTACCTTTCTGACTCTTATGTAGCCAGCTCGATATAGCTACAATTTGACCTGACACTGAAATACCAGTAATAACTAACTTGGGTCCCCAACTAAGATTAGAACCAAATACAACAATAAAATCAATAAAGAGAGCTACGGCAATCATTGCAATGAGGCCATGCATTTTTTGACTTTTTTTCATGATAGACTCCTTTTTTGTGTTATAAATATATAACACTTAAATTTTATGTTATAAATATATCACATTTAAATTCGGAAAGCAAGAATTTATGTGCCAAGGTGGCAATTATTTGAAAAAATTTTTTAATAAAAGCCCATGATAGTCAAACAACTAAAGAATTCTTTGAAGCAATGCATCGGATTTGGTTTGGATAGTTTCGTTAATCATATTTGATGATAAAGAATTTTTGAAAAATCTAGATACTGTATGAATATCTACTTTTTTTCTTAGACTGTTACAAAGTCTGTCAGAATAGGCGTTGTAGGTGTAGAAGTTAATTTTTACAGAACTAAATTATTCCTCTATTTAGAATCTATTCATTCATATTTTATGAATTAATTAGTAGATATCATTCTTAAAATCCTTGATATTTCGCTTGGGATTTAGGAGTCAAGCATTCAAATCACGTTCAGGTGAGATGAAGGGCTTAACTTGGTGGTTTTTATCACATTTTTCTAAAATAGTATTCACTGATAGCCTCTTTCAAACATTTATTTCCTACTTCTAACAAATTTATAAATGGTTTAAAAATTTTATAGTCTGTCAAGTTTTTTTCTTGACACCTGTCAGAAATCTGCTATAATAGAACATGTGCTAAATAGCTCAGCTATTTCACCGAAATAAAAAATAAGAAAAGAGACTTTAAAAATGGCAGTTAAAATCCGTTTGACTCGTATGGGTTCTAAGAAAAAACCTTTCTACCGTATCAACGTAGCAGATTCACGTTCACCACGTGACGGACGTTTCATCGAAACAGTTGGAACTTACAACCCACTTGTTGCTGAAAACCAAGTAACTTTGAAAGAAGACCGCGTTCTTGCATGGTTGGCTGATGGAGCTCAACCTTCAGATACAGTTCGCAACATCCTTTCAAAAGAAGGTGTATTGAAGAAATTCCACGATTCTAAATTCTCAAAATAAGTTTAAAGTAGGTTGACAGATGGATACGATTGAAAATCTCATTATTGCAATTGTGAAACCCTTGATTTCACAACCAGATGCCTTAACTATCAAGATTGAAGATACACCAGAATTTTTGGAATATCATTTGGATCTTGATCAAAGCGATGTGGGTCGTGTAATCGGTCGTAAGGGTCGCACTATTTCTGCGATAAGAACGATTGTCTACTCTGTCCCAACTGAAGACAAAAAAGTAAGAATCGTTATTGACGAAAAATAAGAAGAGCGGGACGGATGTCTCGCTTTTTTTGCAAGGATCAGGATATGAAGTATTTAACGTTTAGACAATTACAAGACTACCTACTGGAACATTACCAGCAGTCTCGGACTGAGGAAGGTCTCTTTATGAAGTTAGTGGAGGAAGTCGGAGAAGTAGCTGAGGTTTTGAATGGGCGTTCTGGTAGAAAAGAGGGCGTTCAGAATTCTAACGAGGAACTAGCAAAAGAACTGGCTGATATCATTCACTACACCGTCGCAATAGCAGCTATTAATCATATTGACCTTACCAAGACTATCTTTGAGAAAGACAAAACTGCAGCCATTAAGTACCAACATGAACGTGATTTGGAAGGATTTTTGAATGGAAAGTAGAGATGTTGTCCTCTTCCTCCAACTTGAGAAAATTCTTGGAACGTGTTAAAATAAAGGATAAGGATTTTTAATAATTCATTATATAGAATGAGTGGATTTCTCTATGAAGAGGATTGAAGTATCTACAGAAATTGGTAGTCTCTCTGTTACTTATCAAAAGCAAAAGAAAATGCTAGTTTGTTTAAGTGGTGCAGGTTTGCTACCAAGTTATGAAAATTTTTCACTTATACTTGAAAAACTTCCTCCTACAATTGGTTATTTGACAATTGATTTTCCGAACACAGGTAGGAGTCCGATTCATGACCAAGCTGGAAAAAATCTAGATAATCTTGCAGATGCGGTTTATGAAGTACTTGAAGAATTAGGGATTTCTGAATATATACTTTGTGTACATAGTTTGAGTGGAATTTTAGCTTGTAAATTGCTCAACAAACCAATTAAGTGTCAGGCTTTACTAGCAATTGAACCGACAACTAAAAACGTCATGTTTGCTGATTTTTCAGAAAATCCTTATCCAGAAATGGAAGAGCAGATGAGGCTGATTGACGAGTATGGTCCTGAACTTTATTTTAAGAACTTAACTCAAGCAACATTTAGCCCTGAAATTAATAAAGAAATCTGGAAAATAATGCAAGAAAAAGGTTCAGAGTTGGAAAATCAATATACAGGATTTCAGATATCTGGAGAGATTACTGAGGAAGATTTTGAGAATGTATTTATAGAATCTTATATCCCTGTATTTATTTTTTGTCAGCCTTATAGAGAAAAAGAGTACAGAGAATCAGAATATTGGACTTCCAATACTAAACTCATTTTAGGAGGGAATCACCATTATTTACAATGGTCCGAAGCGGAAAAAATTGCGGCTATTATTCGAGAATTGTCAGAATAAGATGGAAAGAAGGAGAGTACAGGAGACAAGATGAACTACTTTAATGTTGGGAAAATCGTCAATACGCAGGGATTGCAGGGTGAGATGCGAGTCTTGTCTGTGACGGATTTTGCAGAAGAACGGTTTAAAAAAGGGGCTGAGCTGGCTTTGTTTGATGAAAAAGATCAGTTTGTTCAAACAGTGACCATCGCTAGCCACCGTAAACAGAAGAACTTTGACATTATTAAATTCAAAGATATGTACCATATCAACGCTATCGAAAAGTATAAGGGATACAGTCTCAAGGTTGCTGAGGAAGATTTAAATGACCTAGACGATGGTGAATTTTATTATCACCAGATTATCGGTTTGGAAGTCTATGAGGGAGAGAACCTGATTGGAACCATCAAGGAAATCCTGCAACCAGGTGCCAACGATGTCTGGGTGGTCAAGCGGAAAGGCAAGCGTGATTTATTATTGCCTTATATCCCACCAGTGGTTCTCAATGTTGATATTCCAAATAACCGCGTCGATGTGGAAATCTTAGAAGGGTTAGACGATGAAGATTGATATTTTAACCCTTTTTCCAGAGATGTTTTCTCCGCTAGAGCACTCAATCGTTGGAAAGGCTCGAGAAAAGGGGCTCTTGGATATCCAGTATCATAATTTTCGAGAAAATGCTGAAAAGGCCCGCCATGTCGACGATGAGCCCTACGGAGGCGGTCAGGGGATGTTACTTCGAGCCCAACCCATTTTCGATGCCTTTGATGCTATTGAAAAGAAAAATCCGCGCGTCATTCTCCTCGATCCTGCTGGAAAGCAGTTTGATCAAGCTTATGCCGAGGATTTGTCTCAAGAGGAAGAGCTAATCTTTATCTGTGGGCACTACGAGGGTTATGATGAGCGCATTAAGACCTTGGTGACAGATGAGATCTCCCTGGGCGACTATGTCTTGACTGGTGGAGAGTTAGCGGCTATGACCATGATTGATGCTACGGTACGCCTGATTCCAGAAGTGATTGGTAAGGAGTCTAGCCACCAAGATGATAGTTTTTCTTCTGGGCTTCTCGAGTATCCTCAGTACACACGTCCCTATGATTATCGAGGGATGGTTGTGCCAGATGTACTGATGAGTGGACACCATGAGAAGATTCGTCAGTGGCGATTGTATGAGAGTTTAAAGAAAACCTATGAACGCAGACCGGATTTGCTTGAACATTATCAACTGACAGTAGAAGAAGAAAAAATGCTGGCAGAAATCAAAGAAAACAAAGAATAAAGGAGAAACCTATGCAAGTAATCAAACGTGATGGAGAAATTGCTGAATTTAATCCAGATAAGATTTACCAAGCTATCTTAAAGGCAGCTCAGACTGTCTATGTATTAACAGATGATTTGCGTCAAAACCTTGCACAAGTCACTAAAAAAGTGGTTTTGGATTTGGAAGAAGCCAAGGTGGAACGTGCTACTATTAGCATGATTCAGTCTTTGGTTGAGCATCGTTTATTGGGTGCAGGTTACATTACCATTGCTGAACACTACATTTCCTATCGTTTACAACGTGACTTGGAAAGAAGTGGTTATGGAGATCATATCGCCGTTCATTTACATTTTGAACAAGTTCGCTAAGAAAAAAGAGTGGGATGAAGCAACTACATCTCACTCTTTCTTAAATCTATTTTTTTGGGCTGTCTGGACAGTTGAAGGGACAAATCGCAGGCGTTGAATATCGCTTATGCGGATAATACGGGTCACATTTTTGGCAAAATTTTTCACGATAATTTGCTGGCGCTGCTGATCGTATTTGATGATGTCACCTGTAAAGCTTGTCTCAGACAAGATAAGGTGAACAGCGGTTTGTTTCTGGATAGCCTCTTCAATAGTAGCTGTAAGGGAGTTGCTTTCAGTCTGGTCTGACTCTTCATGTCCATTTAAAAAATCATGTATTTTACCTAGAACTTGCTGGAATTTATGTCTCATATTGGCCTCCCTTCTTTTATATCAATATTATATAAAATTTTCCTAAAATCTACAAGATTTTACGAATAATCAAATGAAAGCTAAAAAAGGAGAAGAAAATGGCAGAATTTACATTTGAAATCGAAGAGCACTTGTTGACTCTTTCTGAAAACGAAAAAGGTTGGACCAAGGAAATCAACCGTGTGAGCTTTAATGGTGCTCCTGCAAAGTTTGATATTCGTGCTTGGAGTCCAGATCATACTAAAATGGGCAAAGGGATTACTCTCTCCAATGAAGAATTTCAAACAATGGTGGATGCCTTTAAAGGCAATTAAGTTTTCAAAATGAAAGAAAAAGATATTGAGTCATGACAACTCGATATCTTTTTTAGTTAGCAAAGTAAGCCTGATTTTTAAGGCGTTGAAGTAGGGGACGACTAATAAAACTAATAGCCAGAAGTTTACCAAGGTCTGGAATGATAAAGGGAATGACCCCCACAACAAGAGCTTTTTCAAATGCCATTCCAGCAAGAAAATGTAAGCTGAGAATCCCGCCGACAAAGACAAGGGCATCACCCAAGAGGTTTGCAAGAAAAATCTTGACAACACCACTCTTGCTGTTGGTTAGAGAGGAAGTAAGTCCAGAGTAAACGAGATAAAACCAAAGATAGCCTGCAGTAGGGCCAACTAAAGCCTGAAAACCAGCTCCACCTCCTGCAAAGACAGGAAGACCGATAGCACCTAGAAGAAGATAGAGTCCAACAGAAAGTACAGCCTCTCTCGGTCTAAAGACAGTAGCAATCAAGCCGATTGCAAAGTTTTGCAGAGTGAAGGGGACGGGTCCAATTGGAAGACTGATTTGTGCTAAAACAGCAATAAGAGCAGCCCCAATAGCAGGGATAGCATAAACGTGAGCTTTTTTCAAAATAGTTAACCTCTTTTCTGATGTATAGTAACTATTATACTCATAGAGGAATCATTGTCAACCAATTTTTATAACAAAGGTAACAAACACTGTAACAGCCGATTTGATTCACAAGAGAAGTTGGATAATTGTTTTTTATCGATTTGTAAATCGCCTTTATAGATAATCCCATTTTATCAATAAAAAATATACTATAAATACTTGACAAACTAAAATATTAGTATTAAATTAATATTGTAAACACTTACAAATAAATGTGTTCAATTTTAAAATAGAGAATTATTACTGAGTTTTTGTCAAATATTATAATTCAAGGAGAAGTAAAATACCAAAAATTTACTAAGAAGAAGTTCATTTTGCTGGCTACAAGTTTTTTCAGTTTTGGATTTGCTATTACAGCTAGTGTTGGTAGTGTAACTACAGCAATCCCAGTTCTATATCCGATTATTGATTTATGGAAGTATGGTGTAAGTGATAGCTATGGTTATTCGAATTCTTTGTTAGTTCTTCAAATAATATTAGTTCAGAGTCTTCAGTAACGAATATTTTGGGAACGTTAAAGTTCACGATAAAAAAGATTATAGATGGACATTTTCAAGCAAAAAATTTGAAATGATGTTCGATTAAATGCACATTGGAATTATTATAGATTTTAAAAAATAATTTATGAAAACAAGAGACCTAATTATAAAATAGAGTCTTTTGTCATATGGTAATTGCTTATGAAATTAAAATTATGTATCATTGGATTCTTCTTTTGTTTGATTGCTACAATTGGTCTGGTCACTATTAGTGATACCGAAATCCCCATACCTTTACCAATTGATGGTGCTTTTTCTATCCAAGGAAAAAGTAATCTTTCTAATAACGAAATATACGAAATGGTTCGTGACTTATCAAAAACGGAAAAGGTTACCATTTACAAGCCAATCGTTCAGAGTTCGGGTCAGTTGAAGTATGTAAATTTTGATGATGTAAATAATGAACAATTAAAGTCAGCACCAATAGTAGGGATGTATTACACACTTGGGAAAATGGATGTAGACAGTTTGAAACCACTTACGATGACTGGACTACAAACAGTATATATGGCTTATCCTTGGTATATAGGAGGAATATTACAATTTACTGGAACTTTAAGAATACTGTTAATGGGTTCAATTTACTTAACTTTATTAGTTGTTTTATTTGTTGTTAGGACAAGGCAGATCAAAGAAGGAGTGATACGACGTTCTTTGGGCTTGCCTGTATACGACCTTAGAAGAGAGTATGTCATTTCTATTATTTTTGAACTGATTATGATGGCTTTATTGATGATTTCTTACAGCTCTTTTTTGGGTAATGGTTTCTTCACCTATAGTTCTAAGTTATTTTTCTCTCTGCTTTTAACGAATTTTATACTATTTCAAATCATTGATTTTATTACTTTTGTTTTATTTTGGTTGACGATTCAGATTGAAAAGCCCATTGAAATTATCAAAAACAAGGCGAAAAATAAACTTATTTTTGTCGTATGGCTTGTCATCATTTCGATTATCATCCTTGTCTCAGGAATTTTTTTACAAGAAACAAAGAGTAGTCAATCTAGTATTAACATACAAATACAGAATTTAGTACCATGGGACACAGTAAAAGATTGGAGAAGGATTGAATTCCTTGGAATTGAAAGTAACTCTGCTAAAAATGGAGAAGTTAGTGATTCAGATGGTCAGTATCTACAGATAGTTGCTGCCTTAAAAAACTTAGATTTTTTATATATAGAACGATCTTCGGCATATGTTCCAGATTTCATGAAAACTTCGCATGTTATAGAAAATTTTTCTAAACAATTAGAAAATGACGGGATAACGAATTCAGAAATAAATAAAGAGTTGATTTATATTAATCAAACAGGTGCTAACCTACAAAATAAAGTGAATGGAACAAACTATCATCTTTTAGATAATAAAATAGCAACCATCTATATTCCTGAGAAGTGGAAAGAAAACCAGAAATCTATTGAGAATACAGTTGTAGCAGAACAATTTATTGGAACAAACTATACAAAAGAACAGCTTGCAGTACAAATAATTCCTGATGGGGAAAAAATTTTTTATTTTAATGAGGATGCTGATATCGATCATAAAAATAAAGATATTTTACCAATGGCAAGTGTAGCAGATAGCAAAGATAACATTGTTGTTGTGTTAGATACAGACAAAATGATGGAAAATAATAAGTTTTCTTTGGCTAGTAACATACTATATAAATCTCTTTTTAGTCCTGAAGCGGTAAAAAAAATAAATGAGATGACTATCCCGTTGAATTTCTCAATGAATCCAGTAGATGTTTACCAAATTGTGAAATTAAAGATTCAATCCTTAGAGCACCAAATTTTACTTTCACAAATCTTGCAGAAGATAATTTACAGTATTGTCTTTATACTCATTTATCAATATGTCCAACTTTTTATTACTCTAAAACAGAATGAATATGTGAAAAAAATCATTTTGGGTCTGTCAAAAACATATATAGCAATTTCAAGTCTCAAATATTTTATGATGACTATTACAATGGTTATTCTATTTACATTTCTTATGACAGGGCAAATAGAGTTGCTATATATTGGAGCGGCTTCTCTGCTAGTTTTGATGTTGTCAATCATAATGAGTTTTAGAAAATTATCTGAAAGCTACACTAAAATTTTAAAAGGAGATGAATCATGACAATTGACCTTTTGAACGTTTCAAAAACTTTCGGCTCAAAGAAGATCTTTACAGACTTAAATTTAATATTTGAATCTGGAAAAAGCTATGCATTGATTGGAGGTTCTGGCTCCGGTAAAAGTACCCTTCTTAATATTATAGGAAGATTAGAAAAAATTGACAGTGGGAATGTTTTAGTTGATAAACAAGATATTTGGAAGATAAAAGAAAGAACTTTTTTTAAAAATACTGTTGGATATGTATTTCAGAATTATTCTTTAATAGATAACAAAACAGTATATGATAATCTGAGCCTTATCACTAAAGACAAAAAAACAATAACTGACGTACTTGAAAAAGTAGGACTGTCAAGTGACTATTTACATCAAAAAATATACGAATTGTCTGGTGGGCAGGCTCAACGTGTAGCTATTGCCAGAATGTTAATGAAACCACGTAAAATTATTTTAGCAGATGAGCCCACAGGAGCTTTAGATGGTGAGATTGGAAAAGAAATCATTCGTTTGTTATTAAATGAAAAAGATGAAGACAAATATGTTATAATAGCGACGCATGATCCAGCTGTCTATAACGAAGTTGATGTGATAATTGACATGAAAGATATAGGGTATAATGTATGAAAAAGATAATTTATATTGCTTTGATCTTTGTAGCTGGGTTACTTGCCTTCTTCTTTTTTGGAAAACAAATGATTACAAAAGAAAATATCAATAAGCCAACGGTAGAGTTAACAGTCTATACGCTTTCTTCTAGTGATACAGAAAAATGGAATAAAGTGAGACAAGTAGAAACGGAAGAGGCTATATACTTCATAACTGTGAAAGAAGCAGAGTCTTCTGAAGAAGTATTTTCAAACATCATTGCAAATGGAGCTGCTACGGGGTTCGGAGTTCGTGAAGAAGAAGTGAAGAAATTCAATAATGATTTAGGAGACACTATAGAGGACTCTAAGCATAATAAACTAATTGAAATAGAGTTTTTTACTTTTTCTGATGCTGACGAGGGATTTGTAGTAGCAAACTTTGACTACGGTAAAGAAGAGTTGAATTCTCAGAAAAAAGATATAAAAGAGTTATATAAAAAAATATATGAATCTTTTAAAGAAAAGAATAAATGATTGTATTATAATCCTTGTATTTTGCTATGGTTTGTTAATTGATTTTTGCATATCTTATTTCAACATACTATAAAATAAAACATAAGAAAACGAGTATCTCCAACTACGGAAATACTCGCTTTTTGATATTTAGAAGTGTTTTTTGCTTTGCTTCTTTTATTTTGATTAACGCATGGTTACAAATTCTTCGGATGCAGTTGGGTGAATCGCCACAGTTGCATCAAAGTCAGCCTTGGTTGCTCCCATTTTGATAGCAACGGCAAATCCCTGAATCATTTCATCAACGCCGTAGCCAATTCCATGAAGTCCAACAACTTTTTCTTCTGAACCAGCTGTGATCAATTTGAAACGTGTTTCTTGACGGTTGCCAGTGCAAGCAGAGTACATAGAAGTAAAGCTTGATTTGTAAACCTTGATTTGGTCTTGGCCGTATTCTTTAATAGCTTGCTCTTCTGTCAAGCCGACAGTTCCGATAGCAGGGTGTGAAAAGACAACAGTTGGAATAGTTGTGTAGTCCATTTTTGCAGTAGTTTTTCCGTTAAAGAGACGTTCAGATAGGGTACGTCCAGCCTTGATAGCAACTGGAGTCAGTTCTTTTTCACCTGTTACATCACCTAGAGCATAGATTCCCTCAACAACAGTATTTTGGTATTCATCCACTTGGATAAAGCCACGCTCATTCAGAGTCACTCCAGCTTTTTCAAGTTGCAAGCCCTTAACGTTTGGACGGCGACCCGTAGCCCAGATAACTTGGCTAGCTGTGTGACTAGTACCATCTTCGAAATGAATAGTAATGCCTTCAGCAGTTTTTTCTAACTTGGCAGGGACTTTGTGAGTATGAAGTGGCAAGTTTGTTCTTTCCATTTCCTTGACCAAACCTTCAACGATATAAGAATCAAAACCACGTAAAGGACGATCGCGGCGAACAAAGAGGTCTGTCTTGACACCAAAGGTGTGAAGTACGCCAGCCAATTCAACGGCGATATAACCAGCGCCTAGAATAGCAACTGACTCTGGCAATTCTTCCCAGGCAAATACATCATCAGAAGAGCCGCCTAGCTCAGCACCAGGAATATTTGGAATACTTGGATGGGCACCTGTAGCAATCACGATATGTTTAGCACGAATCAGTTCACCATTTACGCTAACAGTATGAGAATCTACAAATTCAGCATGACCTTCAATCAAGTCTACACCGTTGCGTTTAAAACTGCCATCATAAGAAGAACGAGCGCGATCAATGTAGGCTTCACGATTACGACGTAGGGTTGCAAAGTCAAAGTTAAGATCAGTAGTCTTAAAGCCGTAGTCTTCTCCAAATTGATGGAAAGTCTCAGCGATTTGCGCCCCGTACCACATAATTTTTTTAGGAACACAGCCGACATTGACACAGGTTCCACCTAATTTCTTTTCCTCAATAACGGCCGCTTTGGCTCCGTGTTCACCAGCACGGTTCATGGTGGCAATTCCTCCGCTACCTCCACCGATAGCAATGATATCGTATTCTCTCATTGAAAACTCCTTCGTACTCTTTTAAATAATAGAGTGTCATTTTTTGATAGTCATATTCTATCTTTTTTTTGATTTGATTGCAAAAATCTGCTACGCACAAAAAATTGCAAAAAAGCTTGCCAAATAAGTTGAAATAATGTATTATATAACTAGTACAATAGAAAAGGAGGATTTCCGAACGATTGTTTAATCCTGAACTGTCATTATTTCCATCTGAACTGCATTGTTTGCTGGAGGGGAATTTGGTATAATAGCAAAGTATTGTAAAAAAGAAAAGGAGTTTCATTATGAAAAAGAATGGTAAAGCTAAAAAGTGGCAATTGTATGCAGCAATCGGTGCTGCCAGTGTAGTTGTATTGGGTGCCGGGGGGATTTTACTCTTTAGACAACCCTCGCAAACCGATGTTAAGGATGAAATACCACATCTAGTAGTGGCAAAAGAGGGAACTGTTGCTTCGTCGGTTTTATTGTCAGGAACAGTAACGGCAAAAAATGAACAATACGTTTATTTTGATGCTAGCAAGGGAGATTTAGATGAAATCCTTGTTTCTGTGGGCGATAAGGTTAGTGAAGGGCAGGCTCTAGTCAAGTACAGTAGTTCAGAAGCGCAGGCGGCCTATGATTCAGCTAGCCGAGCAGTAGTTAAGGCAGATCGTCATATCAATGAACTCAATCAAGCACGAAATGAAGCCGCTTCAGCTCCGGCTCCTCAAGCCTCTGCGCCAGCAGGAGGAGAAGATGCAACGGTGCAAAGTCCAACTCCAGTGGCTGGAAATTCTCTTGCTTCTATTGACGCTCAGTTGGGTGATGCCCGTGATGCTCGTGCAGATGCAGCAGCACAATTAAGTAAGTCTCAAAGTCAGTTAGATGCAATGACGGTTCTCAGTACCCTAGAGGGAACTGTGGTCGAAGTCAACCACAATGTTTCTAAATCTCCAACAGGAGCTAGCCAAGTAGTCGTTCATGTCGTAAGTAATGAAAACTTGCAAGTTAAGGGAGAACTGTCTGAATATAACCTCGCCAACCTATCTGTAGGTCAAGAAGTAAGCTTTACTTCTAAAGTGTATCCTGATAAAAAATGGACTGGGAAATTAAGCTATATTTCTGACTATCCTAAAAACAATGGCGAAGCAGCAAGTACAGCTGTAGCAGCAGGCGGTAATTCTGGCTCTAAATATCCATATACCATCGATGTTACAAGTGAAATCGGTGATTTGAAACAAGGATTCTCAGTAAGTGTTGAGGTCAAAAATAAGAGTAAAGCCATTTTGGTTCCTCTAACAAGTGTTGTGACTGAAAATGATAAGAACTATGTCTGGGTGCTTGACGAGCAGAAAAAGGCCAAGAAAGTGGAAGTTGGTTTGGGCAATGCTGATGCAGACAACCAAGAAATCACTTCAGGTCTGACAAATGGAGTCAAGGTCATCAGTAACCCAACATCTTCCTTGGAAGAAGGAAAAGAGGTGAAGGCTGATGAAGCAACTAATTAGTCTAAAAAATATCTGCAGAAGCTACCGTAACGGTGATCAAGAACTGCAGGTTCTCAAAAATATCAACCTAGAAGTGAATGAGGGTGAATTTGTTGCCATCATGGGACCATCTGGTTCAGGTAAGTCTACTCTCATGAATACGATTGGGATGTTGGATACACCAAGTAGTGGAGAGTATTATCTTGAAGGTCAAGAAGTGGCTGGATTGGGTGAAAAACAACTAGCTAAGGTTCGCAACCAACAAATCGGTTTTGTCTTTCAGCAGTTCTTTCTTCTATCGAAACTCAATGCTCTGCAAAATGTAGAATTGCCCTTGATTTACGCAGGAGTTTCGTCTTCAAAACGTCGCAAGTTGGCTGAGGAGTATTTAGACAAGGTTGAATTGACAGAACGTAGTCACCATTTGCCTTCGGAATTATCTGGTGGTCAAAAGCAACGTGTGGCTATTGCGCGTGCCTTGGTAAACAATCCTTCTATTATTCTAGCAGACGAACCGACAGGAGCCTTGGATACCAAAACAGGGAACCAAATTATGCAACTATTGGTTGACTTGAACAAAGAAGGAAAAACCATTATCATGGTAACGCATGAGCCTGAGATTGCCGCCTATGCTAAACGTCAGATTGTCATTCGAGATGGAGTCATTTCGTCTGACAGTGCTCAGTTAGGAAAGGAGGAAAACTAAGATGCAGAATCTGAAATTTGCCTTTTCATCTATCATGGCTCACAAGATGCGTTCTTTGCTTACCATGATTGGGATTATTATCGGTGTTTCATCAGTTGTTGTGATTATGGCTTTGGGAGATTCCCTATCTCGTCAAGTCAATAAAGATATGACCAAATCTCAGAAAAATATTAGCGTCTTCTTCTCTCCTAAAAAAAGTAAAGATGGGTCTTTTACTCAGAAACAATCAGCTTTTACGGTTTCTGGAAAAGAAGAGGAAGTTCCTGTTGAACCACCAAAACCGCAAGAATCTTGGGTCAAGGAGGCAGCCAAACTCAAGGGAGTGGATAATTACTATGTAACCAACTCAACGAACGCCATCTTGACTTATAAAGATAAAAAAGTTGAAAATGCCAATTTGACAGGTGGAAACAGAACTTACATGGACGCTGTTAAGAATGAAATTATTGCAGGTCGTAGTCTAAGAGAGCAAGATTTCAAAGAGTTTGCAAGTGTCATTTTGCTAGATGAGGAATTGTCCATTAGTTTATTTGGCTCTCCACAAGAGGCTATTAACAAGGTTGTAGAAGTCAATGATTTTAGTTACCGAGTCATTGGGGTTTATACTAGTCCAGAGGCTAAAAGGTCAAAAATATATGGGTTTGGTGGCTTGCCTATTACTACCAATATCTCCCTTGCTGCGAATTTTAATGTAGATGAAATAGCTAGTATTGTCTTTCGAGTGAATGATACCAGTTTAACTCCAACTCTGGGTCCAGAACTGGCACGAAAAATGACAGAACTTGCAGGCTTGCAACAGGGAGAATATCAGGTGGCAGATGAGTCGCTTACATTTGCAGAAATTCAACAATCGTTTAGTTTTATGACGACGATTATCAGTTCCATCGCAGGGATTTCCCTCTTTGTTGGAGGAACTGGTGTTATGAACATCATGCTGGTTTCTGTTACAGAGCGTACCCGTGAGATTGGTCTCCGTAAGGCTTTGGGTGCAACGCGTGCCAATGTTTTAATCCAGTTTTTGATTGAATCCATGATTTTGACCTTGTTAGGTGGCTTAATTGGTTTGACAATTGCAAGTGGTTTAACTGCCTTAGCAGGTTTGTTACTGCAAGGCTTGATTACGGGTATAGAAGTTGGAGTATCAATCCCAGTTGCCCTATTTAGTCTTGCAGTTTCGGCTAGCGTGGGTATGATCTTTGGAGTCTTGCCAGCCAACAAGGCATCGAAACTTGACCCAATCGAAGCCCTTCGTTATGAATAAGATCAACAAGATGGACACTCGTCTATCTTGTTTTTGTATAGATTTCCCTATCAAAAATCCTTAAAAATGTGATATAATGAAGTGTTAGAAAAACAGGTTTCATTTGCCTGGAAAGGAAAAATTATGTCTGAAAAGAATTTTTATATTACAACGCCGATTTACTATCCATCTGGTAAACTTCATATCGGTTCTGCCTACACAACTATCGCCTGTGATGTCCTAGCTCGCTACAAACGCCTGATGGGCTACGATGTCTTTTATTTGACAGGTCTTGATGAACATGGTCAGAAGATCCAGCAGAAAGCGGAAGAAGCTGGCATTACACCACAAGCCTATGTTGATGGAATGGCAGTTGGAGTTAAAGAACTCTGGCAATTACTAAATATTTCATACGATAAATTTATCCGTACAACTGATGACTACCACGAAAAAGTAGTGGCTCAAGTCTTTGAACGCTTGCTGGCTCAAGATGACATCTATTTAGGTGAATATTCTGGTTGGTACTCAGTCTCAGATGAAGAATTCTTTACAGAAAGCCAGCTTGCGGAAGTTTTC
Organism: Streptococcus sp. 3705; assembly: GCF_013277145.1. Taxonomy (GTDB): domain Bacteria; phylum Bacillota; class Bacilli; order Lactobacillales; family Streptococcaceae; genus Streptococcus. The sequence continues at coordinate 102,187 of NZ_VMMJ01000017.1, forward strand.
CGTGACGAAGCTGGAAATGTGACTGGTGGAATTGCTCCATCAGGTCACGAAGTGGAATGGGTATCTGAAGAGTCTTACTTCCTTCGCCTCAGCAAATACCAAGATCGTTTGGTAGACTTTTTCAAGTCCCATCCTGAATTTATCACTCCAGATGGTCGTCTCAATGAAATGTTACGCAACTTCATCGAGCCAGGTTTAGAGGATTTGGCGGTATCTCGTACCACCTTTACCTGGGGTGTACCAGTCCCATCAAATCCAAAACACGTTGTCTATGTTTGGTTTGATGCTCTACTCAACTATGTGACAGCTCTTGGCTACGATCAAGACGAACACGCTAACTTTGACAAGTTCTGGAACGGAACAGTCTTCCATATGGTTGGAAAAGACATCCTTCGTTTTCACTCAATCTACTGGCCAATCCTTCTTATGATGTTGGATATCAAATTGCCAGAACGTTTAATTGGTCATGGTTGGTTTGTCATGAAAGATGGTAAGATGTCTAAGTCTAAAGGGAATGTTGTCTATCCTGAAATGTTGATAGAGCGTTTTGGACTAGATCCACTTCGTTACTACCTCATGCGTAGCCTTCCAGTTGGTTCAGACGGAACCTTCACTCCAGAAGACTATGTAGGCCGTATCAACTATGAATTGGCCAATGACCTTGGGAACCTCCTCAACCGTACGGTTTCTATGATTAACAAGTATTTTGATGGACAAATTCCTGCCTATGTAGAGGGTGTAACAGAGTTTGATAATACTCTTGCTCAAGTAGCTGCTGAATCAATTGCTGACTACCATAAATACATGGAAGCAGTTGACTACCCACGTGCCCTTGAAGCGGTCTGGACCCTTATCTCTCGTACCAATAAATACATCGATGAGACCGCACCATGGGTTTTGGCCAAGGATAAAGCTCTTCGTGACCAATTGGCAAGTGTTATGAGCCACTTGGCAGCCAGCCTTCGTGTCGTTGCTCACTTGATTGAACCATTTATGATGGAAACCAGTCGTGCAGTCTTGACTCAACTTGGTCTAGCAGAAGTTTCTAGCCTTGAAAACTTGAGTTTGGCTGCTTTCCCTGAGGGTGTAACAGTAGTTGCCAAAGGAACACCAATCTTCCCACGCCTGGATATGGAAGAAGAAATCGCCTATATCAAGGAACAAATGGAAGGTAACAAGCCAGCTGTGGAAAAAGAATGGAATCCAGATGAAGTTGAACTCAAATTAAACAAGGATGAAATCAAGTTTGAAGACTTTGACAAGGTTGAAATCCGTGTCGCAGAAGTCAAAGAAGTTTCTAAAGTTGAAGGCTCTGATAAGTTGCTTCAATTCCGCTTGGATGCTGGTGATGGAGAAGATCGTCAAATCCTCTCAGGAATTGCAAAATACTATCCAAATGAACAAGAATTGGTCGGCAAGAAAGTCCAAATCGTTGCCAACCTCAAACCTCGTAAAATGATGAAGAAATATATCAGCCAAGGTATGATTCTCTCAGCTGAACATGATGGACAATTAACCCTTCTTACAGTTGATCCAGCTGTACCAAATGGAAGTGTGATTGGGTAAAAGTAGACAGGACTAGTTCAGGCTAGTTCTGTTTTTTTTATTTATACTCAATAAAAATCAAAGAGCAATCTAGGAAGCTAGCCACAGGTTGCTCAAAGCACTGCTTTGAGGTTGTAGATGAAACTGACGAAGTCAGCTCAAAACACCGTTTTGAGGTTGTAGATGAAACTGACGAAGTCAGCTCAAAACATGGTTTTGAGGTTGTAGATGAAACTGACGAAGTCAGCTCAAAACATGGTTTTGAGGTTGTGGATAGAACTGACGAAGTCAGTAACCATATCTACTGCAAGGCGACGCTGACGTTGTTTGAAGAGATTTTCGAAGAGTATTAACTATTATGCTTTACAAACTAGTGTGAAAGTGGTATATTATAGATGAAGTTACTAGTAGGTATTACAAAATAGATAGAAGGGGGAAGGGATGAAGGAAACTCAACTATTAAAAGGTGTTCTTGAAGGTTGTGTCTTGGATATGATTGGTCAAAAAGAGCGGTATGGTTATGAGTTGGTTCAGACTTTGCGAGAGGCTGGGTTTGACACTATCGTTCCAGGAACTATTTATCCTTTGTTGCAAAAGTTAGAAAAAAATCAATGGATAAGAGGCGACATGCGCCCGTCGGCAGATGGTCCAGATCGGAAGTATTTTTCATTAACTAAAGAAGGAGAAGAGCGTGTCTCGGTCTTTTGGCAACAATGGGACGATTTGAGTCAAAAAGTAGAAGGAATTAAGAATGGAGGATAAACCATGAAGAAAATGAAGTATTACGAAGAAACAAGCGCTTTGTTACATCAGTTTTCTGAGGAGAATCAGCAGTATTTTGAGGAACTGTGGGATAGTTTTAATCTTGCTGGATTTCTCTATGATGAGGACTATCTCAGAGAGCAAATCTATTTGATGATGTTAGATTTCTCAGAAGCAGAACGAGATGGCATGAGTGCAGAGGATTATCTAGGTAAGAATCCTAAAAAAATAATGAAAGAGATACTCAAGGAAGCACCACGCAGTTCTATCAAGGAGTCACTGTTGACGCCAATTCTTGTCCTAGCGATATTACGTTATTATCAACTACTAAGTGATTTTTCTAAAGGTCCTCTCTTAACAGTCAATTTGCTCACATTTTTAGGGCAACTTCTTCTTTTTCTGATTGGATTTGGACTTGTGGCCACAATCTTACGTTGGGGGCTAGTCCAAGATTCTCCTAAGATGAAAATTGGCACCTATATTGTCGTTGGGATTCTTGTTCTGCTAGTTGTTCTGGGATATGTAGGAATAGGAAGTTTTGTACAAGAAGGAGCATTTTATCTTCCTGCTCCCTGGGATAGTTTGTCTGTCTTTATGATTTCCCTAGTCATCAGTATTTGGAATTGGAAAGAACCGATTTTTCGTCCCTTTGTCAGTATGATTATTGCCCATCTTGTGGTGGGTTCTCTACTCCGTTATTATGAGTGGATGGGAATTTCAAATGTTTTTCTTACAAAGATTATTCCTTTAGCTGTTCTTTTTATTGGCATTTTTCTATTATTCCGTGGGTTTAAGAAGATAAAATGGAGTGAAATATAGTCAAAAAGCCGTTGCAAAGCGGTTTTTTTGTTATAATGAAGGGAAGAATGTTAGAAATTTAAGGAGAAAAATTTGATGAGATACATAACTCTTGGTCAAGATGACAAAGAATTATCAGAAATTGTTCTCGGAATGATGAGAATAGAAGATAAGTCTGTAAAAGAAGTTGAAGAGCTTGTAGAAACAGCACTCTCTGTTGGAATCAATGCTTTTGACTTGGCTGATATTTATGGTCGTGGTCGTTGTGAAGAACTGTTAGGCCTTGTCCTAAAAAATCGTCCAGATTTAAGAGAAGAAATGTGGATTCAGTCAAAATGTGGCATTCGCATTGAAGAATTTACCTATTTTGATTTTTCTAAGGACTATATTATAAAATCAGTTGACGGAATTTTGCAAAGATTGAAGATTGATCATCTAGATAGCTTACTTCTTCATCGACCAGATGCTTTGATGGAATCTGACCAAGTAGCAGAAGCCTTTGATCTCCTTTATAAACAAGGTAAGGTTCGAAATTTTGGAGTTTCTAATCAAAATCCCATGATGATGGAGTTGCTTAAAAAAGATGTCAAGCAGCCGTTAGCTGTTAATCAGCTACAATTGAGTGCGGCTTTTACTCCAGGATTCGAATCAGGTTTTCATGTTAATATGGAAGATAGTCAAGCAGCTATGCGAGATGGCAGCATTTTTGAATATTGCAAATTACACGATGTGGTCATTCAAGCATGGTCTGTCTTACAATTCGGGTATTTTAGAGGGAATTTTGTTGGCAATGAGAAATTTCAAGCTTTAAATCAAGTACTTGATCGCTTAACTATTAAATATGGAGTAACCCCTTCAACTATTGCCATTTCTTGGATATTACGTTATCCAGCCAAAATGCAGGCAGTCGTAGGTACAACAAATCCTAAGCACTTGAGAGAAGTTAGCCAAGCGGGAAACTTTAGCTTAACAAGAAAAGAATGGTATGAAATTTATCTTGCTGCAGGGAATAATTTGCCTTAGGAAAAAATGCATTTAAAGAAATCACAGTCAAAAAAACGTTGGAAAACATTTTTTTGTTATCTGACCATTTGTCTGTCTTGATTCGTTATGTACGGTTCATCAACGGATGATTATGATTTAACTATTCTGATTTATATACTGGTAGGGAAGTAGTATTCCATAATCGACGGCACGATAGTAGATATTATAAAATGGATTAGAGTGATTTTTAGATTTTGATTGAGTATAAAACATCATAGAGAATAAAAAAATGAGGTTGGGATTTTTTGTCCCGACCTATTTTTACATGTAATAAACAATGGCGATGTATTGGAGTGCGGACGCAGCTAGTATAAAGAGATGCCAAATCATGTGGAAATAAGGTTTTTTCTTGGCGTAAAATCCAGCCCCAACTGTATAACAGAGTCCGCCAATTACCATGAGACTCCAGAAAATTGGTGTCGTTTGACTAATAATGGCAGGAATGATAGCTAGAACCAACCAGCCCATAATCAAGTAAAGAGCAAGGCTAAATTTCTCATTGACCTTTTTAGCAAAGATTTTATAGAGAATACCAAAGATGGTCGTTCCCCACTGAATGGCAATAATCAGATAGCCAAACCAGTTATTCATTAAAGTCAATACGACTGGCGTATAAGAGCCAGCAATGGCAACATAAATCATAGAATGATCGATGATTCGCAAAACGTATTTATGGGTAGAACCATAGGCCATAGAGTGGTAAATGGTGGATGATAGAAACATGAGAAAGAGACTAATAACGAAAATGGAAACGCCGATAGATGATAAAAATCCGTGTGCCTCATAACTATAGGTGGATGAAATGGGGAGTAAGATGAGCATGATGACTGCACCTACGGCATGGGTCACGCTATTAGCAATCTCCTCTCCAAAACTGAGTTGTTTGCTGAGTTTAAGACTATTGTTCATCGGATTACCTCCTCTTCAGTATGGTGGATTAAGGCTAGAGTTTGATGATAGAGTTTAACGGTTTGGCAGCTGGTTTGGATAATGGGGTTAGCTGGATCAATTCCTTGGTTCATGTAATCCACAAAAGCGTCGTAGAGTTGGTCTGAACTTGCTTGAGTTTGGAGAGTATTAAGTGTCTGGGCTATTTCTTGAATAGAAAATACAGACTTGAGGCTTGTGATAGCAATCAAACGGGCAATTTGTTGGCGTTGGTATTTTTTCTTGTCAGGCTTTGTCAGGTAACCATGTTTGACATAATTATTGACCATAGATGCTGTTAGGCCCTTGTCTTTATCAGGAGAAATAGGGGCGTAGACCTGATTGACATAGAGCAAAACCTGGTCCAGATAGAGGTCAATGTTTGGAATTTCTGCCCATTTTGGGTAGGAAAAGGTACTTTTCATTTCAAACTCCTTTTTATCTAGTTTTGATAAACAGATTATAAAATAACAAAAACAAAAAGTCAAGTTTTAACTGCTTGTGAAAAGGCTTAAATTATGCTATGATGGGAGAAACTAGTCAGAAATGAGGAGAAAAGATGGAGATTCGATTAGCTTTTCCAAATGAAGTAGATGCCATCATGCAGGTGATGGAGGATGCTAAAAAATGTTTAGCGGATGCTGGTAGTGACCAGTGGCAAAATGGCTATCCAAAAGCAGACATTATTATCGATGATATTATCTCAGGCCAAGCCTATGTAGCCTTGGAAGAAGGAGAACTATTAGCCTATGCTGCTGTAACCAAGAGTCCAGAGGCAGCCTATGAAGCCATTTATGAAGGCAACTGGCAAGCTGGGGAGTCAGAGTACCTAGTCTTTCACCGTATCGCTGTGGCAGCAGATGTGCAGGGACAAGGAGTTGCTCAAACCTTCTTAGAGGGCTTGATTGAAGGATTTGATTATCTAGATTTTCGCTCAGATACGCATGTTGTAAACAAGGCCATGCAGCATATCTTTGAAAAACTCGGATTTAAACAGGTTGGTAAGGTTCCAGTTGATGGCGAACGCTTGGCCTATCAAAAATTGAAGAAATAATGCAAAAGAAGTATGTAAAAATGCACTACTTTTCGCCAATAGGAACCTTGTCTTTGGTTGCCGACGAGCAATATCTGTATGGAATTTGGGTGCAGGAGCAGAAGCATTTTGAGAGAGGGCTAGGAGATGAGCCGATAGAAGCAGTTGTTAGTCATCCCATTTTAGACCCAGTTATTGCTTGCTTAGATGATTACTTTAAAGGCAAGTCTCAGGATTTATCCAACTTGCCCTTGGCTCCAATCGGAACGGATTTTGAAAAGGGAGTTTGGTCCTATTTACAGGAAATTCCTTATGGTCAGACAGTGACCTATGGACAAATAGCCCAAGACCTGCAAGTGGCTTCTGCTCAAGCAATTGGCGGAGCGGTAGGACGCAATCCTTGGTCCATCCTAGTACCCTGTCATCGTGTGCTAGGAGCAGGCAAGCGTCTGACAGGTTATGCTGCAGGAGTGGAAAAGAAAGCTTGGCTCTTGGAGCATGAAGACGCAGATTTTAAAGATATAAAATAGAAAGTGAAAGACATGTTAGAATTTATCGAATATCCAAAATGTTCAACTTGTAAAAAAGCAAAACAAGAATTAAACCAACTCGGTGTGGACTATAAAGCAGTCCACATCGTCGAAGAAACACCTAGCCAAGAAGTCATTTTAAACTGGTTAGAGACCTCAGGTTTCGAATTGAAGCAATTTTTCAACACCAGTGGAATCAAATACCGTGAATTAGGATTGAAAGATAAGGTAGGAAGTTTATCGAACCAAGAAGCGGCTGAGTTGCTAGCAAGTGACGGTATGTTGTTAAAACGGCCCATTTTAGTAGAAAATGGAACTGTTAAGCAAATCGGTTATCGAAAACCTTATGAAGAATTGGGATTGAAATAGTTTTTATCTATCTCTTTGATAGATAAAATATATAACCTCCCTGTTTCAAAGTATGATAAACTAGTAGGTAGACAAAGTCTGTATCTGACCGTAGCAAATAATTTCATTGACGGCAGAAGTATGGTAGAATGAATCATTATCAGGAGAGGATGTTTTTATGAATGTTACAACGATTTTAGCATCAGATTGGTACCAAAACTTGATGCAATTGATTCCGGATGGCAAGCTTTTTAGCCTGCGTTCGGTCTTTGATGGAATTCCGAGAATTGTCCAACAACTTCCAACAACGATTATGTTGACAATTGGTGGTGCCCTTTTTGGCTTGGTTTTGGCACTTCTTTTTGCCATTGTGAAAATCAATCGTGTCAAAATTTTATATCCCTTGCAGGCCTTCTTTGTTAGTTTCTTAAAAGGGACACCGATTTTGGTGCAACTCATGTTGACCTACTACGGAATTCCTTTGGCTTTGAAAGCCCTTAATCAGCAATGGGGGACTGGTCTCAATATCAATGCGATTCCAGCCGCTGCTTTTGCGATTGTAGCCTTTGCTTTTAATGAAGCGGCTTATGCCAGTGAAACCATTCGTGCAGCCATTCTCTCAGTCAATCCTGGTGAGATTGAGGCGGCACGCAGTCTGGGCATGACCCGAGCACAAGTTTATCGTCGCGTGATTATTCCAAATGCGGCCGTTGTGGCGACTCCAACCTTAATCAATTCCCTAATCGGCTTGACCAAGGGAACTTCCCTAGCCTTTAGTGCGGGTGTTGTGGAAGTATTTGCCCAAGCTCAGATTTTGGGTGGTGCCGATTATCGTTACTTTGAACGCTTTATCTCCGTTGCCCTTGTTTATTGGGTAGTCAATATCGGAATTGAAAGCCTCGGTCGTTTCATCGAGAGAAAAATGGCTATTTCTGCACCCGATACAGTGCAAACAGATGTGAAAGGAGACCTTCGTTAATGATTAAGATTTCGAATTTAAGCAAATCCTTTTCAGGACAGACTGTCTTGGATCATCTGAACTTGGATATTCAAAAAGGGGAAGTTGTAGCCTTGATTGGTTCTTCAGGAGCTGGAAAATCAACTTTCCTTCGCAGTCTCAATTATCTTGAAACACCTGACAGTGGCTCTATTCAGATTGATGATTTCTCAGTTGATTTTTCTAAGATTACTCAAGAAGAAATACTTGCCCTACGCCGTAAGCTGTCCATGGTTTTCCAACAGTTTAATTTGTTTGAACGCCGAACAGCACTTGATAATGTGAAAGAAGGCTTGGTTGTTGTTAAGAAATTATCCGACCAAGAAGCGACTAAGATTGCCAAGGAAGAGTTGGCTAAGGTTGGGCTTTCGGACCGTGAAAACCATTATCCTCGCCATTTATCAGGTGGACAGAAGCAACGGGTTGCCCTCGCGCGTGCTCTTGCCATGAAACCAGATGTCTTGCTCTTAGATGAACCAACTTCAGCCCTTGACCCAGAATTGGTTGGTGAAGTAGAAAAATCTATTGCAGATGCTGCTAAGTCAGGTCAAACCATGATTTTGGTCAGTCATGACATGTCCTTTGTAGCCCAAGTGGCTGATAAGATTCTCTTCTTAGATAAGGGGAAAATTATCGAGTCTGGAACACCAGATGAGATTATCCACCATCCTAAAGAAGAGCGGACAAAAGAATTCTTCGCTAGTTACAAACGGACTTATATTTGATATAATAGATAAAGAAAAACTCAGTTAGCTGGACTAGCTGAGTTTACTCTTTAAAAAAGATAGAAATGAGAGAAATCATGCTACTGCAACTATTTTCTTTATATTTCGAGAGTTTGATCTTGACCACCATCCTCGTCCTGATTTTTTTAGGGATTTGGATTGGACTGAGAGCCATGTCGGGAGTGGATAAGACAGCCAAGGCTCGCCAAGCCCATCTCTATGATATGATTATGATTGGTGTCTTGGTTGTTCCAGTATTATCCTTTGCGGTTATGAGTTTAATTCTTGTTTTCAAAGCATAATCCTTGCGTGATTGACAAGAAAGAGTTAGAATAAAGATAGTTACAACAAGAAAGAAGGAATCTATATGTACGATACTATTATTATCGGTGCTGGACCTGCAGGTATGACTGCAGCCTTGTATGCTGCTCGAAGCAATTTGAAAGTAGCCTTGATTGAAGGTGGTCTGCCAGGTGGTCAGATGAATAATACATCTGATATTGAAAATTACCCAGGATACGCTAATATTAGTGGGCCAGAATTGGCAGAGAAGATGTTTGAGCCGCTTGAAAATCTTGGTGTTGAGCACATTTATGGTTATGTTGAAAATATAGAAGACCATGGTGATTTTAAGAAAGTGATGACTGATGACCAAACATATGAAACACGTACCGTTATCGTAGCAACTGGTTCTAAACACCGTCCTTTGGGAGTGTCTGGAGAAGAAGAACTGAATAGTCGTGGTGTTTCTTACTGTGCCGTGTGTGATGGCGCTTTCTTCCGTGACCAAGATTTGTTGGTAGTCGGTGGTGGAGATTCAGCTGTTGAAGAAGCCCTCTTCTTGACTCGCTTTGCTAAGACTGTTACCATTGTTCACCGTCGTGACCAACTTCGTGCCCAAAAGGTTTTACAAGATCGCGCCTTTGCGAATGAGAAAATTAGCTTTATCTGGGATTCTGTAGTTAAGGAAATCAAGGGTGAAAACAGAGTAGAATCTGTCGTTTTTGAAAATGTGAAAACAGGTCAAGTGACAGAGCAAGCCTTCGGTGGTGTCTTTATCTATGTTGGTTTGGACCCTCTTAGCGATTTTGTTAAAGAATTGAATATTCAAGATCAGGCAGGTTGGATTGTGACAGATAACCACATGAAAACTGCAGTTGATGGTATCTTTGCAGTTGGAGATGTTCGTTTGAAAGATCTTCGCCAAGTAACAACAGCAGTTGGAGATGGAGCTATCGCTGGTCAAGAAGCTTATAAATTTATCACAGAACATAGTTAATTATAAAAACGCATAGTATCAGATTTACAAAAAATTTGACACTATGCGCTTTATTGTGGGAAAATTAATTTCATTTTCTACTGAAATTGAGTTTTGCCAGCCTCTTATATTTTTAGAAAAATCCTTTAATCTTTCCAACGAGGCCATCAAGACCTTCAGAACCAGAAATCAACTGCTGAGCTTGAGAGAAGTATTCTCCAAGTTGGTCTTGGTTTTCTGCAACAAATGTCTTTGCAGCTTCGAAATCTTTTGTTTCGATTAATTCTTTTACTTGGTTAAACAAATCTAATGGGTTCATCCTATTTCTCCTTTTCTATACTTACCTATTTAATCATCTTTATGGTAAAAAATCAACTGTTGCTACTTTTGGCTAGGACCTGTTTTTATCTACAAGTTCTCATAACTAAGATTCTAACTACCAAAACAAGGTAGACATAAAAATAAAAATGTTCGGTTTTTTCTAGTGTATCCATGAAATAAAAACGGATACATGTTATAATAGAAATAGCTCTTTAATGGAGGTGTTTGAGTGGAAAATCTGAAGAAAATGGCAGGTATCAAGGCTGCTGAGTTTGTCAAGGATGGAATGGTCGTTGGACTTGGAACAGGCTCGACTGCCTATTATTTTGTCGAAGAAATCGGTCGTCGTATCAAGGAAGAAGGACTGCAGATTACAGCTGTAACAACTTCTAGTGTGACCACTAAACAGGCAGAAGGCCTTAATATCCCACTCAAGTCTATTGACCAAGTAGACTTTGTCGATGTGACGGTTGATGGTGCAGATGAAGTGGATAGTCAGTTTAACGGAATCAAAGGCGGTGGTGGTGCCCTTCTGATGGAGAAAGTTGTAGCAACGCCCTCAAAAGAATACATTTGGGTAGTTGATGAAAGCAAGCTGGTCGAGAAACTAGGTGCTTTTAAATTGCCAGTAGAAGTGGTTCAGTATGGTGCAGAGCAGGTCTTTCGTCATTTTGAACGAGCTGGCTACAAACCAAGTTTCCGTGAAAAAGATGGCCAACGTTTTGTGACCGATATGCAGAATTTTATCATCGATCTTGCCTTGGATGTCATTGAAGATCCAATTGCTTTCGGACAAGAATTGGACCATGTCGTTGGTGTCGTAGAGCACGGTTTATTCAACCAAATGGTGGACAAGGTCATCGTTGCTGGACGAGATGGGGTTCAGACTTTAACCTCAAGAAAAGAAAAATAGAAGGGGGCATAAGATGTCTAAATTTAATCGTATTCATTTGGTGGTACTGGATTCTGTAGGAATCGGTGCTGCACCAGATGCTAATAACTTTGTCAATGCAGGGGTTCCAGATGGAGCTTCTGACACACTGGGACACATTTCCAAATCAGTTGGTTTGAATGTGCCAAACATGGCTAAAATCGGTCTTGGAAATATTCCTCGTGAAACTCCTCTTAAGACTGTACCGGCAGAAAGCAGTCCAACAGGATATGCAACAAAATTAGAGGAAGTATCTCTTGGTAAGGATACTATGACTGGACACTGGGAAATCATGGGACTCAACATTACGGAGCCTTTCGATACTTTCTGGAACGGGTTCCCAGAAGAAATCTTGACAAAAATCGAAGAATTTTCAGGACGCAAGGTCATTCGTGAAGCAAACAAACCTTACTCAGGAACAGCTGTTATCGATGATTTTGGACCACGTCAGATGGAAACTGGAGAGTTGATTATCTATACTTCAGCTGACCCAGTCTTGCAAATTGCTGCCCACGAAGACATCATTCCTCTTGATGAATTGTACCGTATCTGTGAATACGCTCGTTCGATTACCCTTGAGCGTCCTGCTCTTCTAGGTCGTATCATTGCCCGTCCTTATGTGGGTGAGCCAGGTAACTTCACTCGTACAGCTAACCGTCGTGACTTGGCCGTTTCTCCATTTGCCCCAACTGTTTTGGATAAATTGAATGAGGCTGGTATCGATACTTATGCTGTTGGTAAAATCAACGATATCTTTAACGGAGCTGGTATCAATCATGACATGGGCCACAACAAGTCAAACAGCCACGGAATTGATACATTATTGAAGACCATGGGCCTTGCTGAGTTTGAAAAAGGATTCTCATTCACAAACTTGGTTGACTTTGATGCCCTTTACGGCCACCGTCGTAATGCTCATGGCTATCGTGATTGCTTGCATGAGTTTGATGAACGCTTGCCTGAAATTATCGCAGCCATGCGAGAGAACGACCTTCTCTTGATTACTGCTGACCATGGAAATGACCCAACCTATGCAGGAACAGACCACACTCGGGAATATATCCCACTTTTGGCTTACAGTCCTGCTTTTAAAGGACATGGTGTCATTCCAGTAGGACATTTTGCAGATATTTCAGCGACTGTTGCCGATAACTTTGGTGTTGAAACAGCCATGATTGGGGAAAGTTTCTTAGATAAATTGGTATAAAATGACGCACTATGCTTTGCTGGTGAGGGGTATTAATGTTGGTGGCAAGAATAAGGTCGTCATGGCGGAGCTTCGTCAAGAACTGACAGAATTGGAACTGGAAAAGGTTGAAAGCTACATCAACAGTGGCAATATTTTCTTTACTTCGGCAGACTCAAAATCCCAATTGATTGAAAAATTAGAGACTTTCTTTGCAGTCCATTATCCATTTATTCAGAGATTTTCCCTAATGAGTCAAGAAGACTATGAAGCAGAAGTGGAGAATCTACCAGCTTGGTGGAATGAAGATTTGGCACGAAAAGACGTCCTCTTTTACACTGAGGGCTTGGACGTGGAGCAAGTCATCGCGACAGTTGAAAGTTTAGAGCTGAAAGATGAGGTGCTTCATTTTGGAAGACTTGGTATTTTCTGGGGAAAATTCTCTGAAGAAACCTACTCTAAAACTGCCTATCACAAGTACTTGCTGAAGGTGCCTTTCTATCGCAATATTACTATTCGCAATGCCAAAACCTTTGACAAAATCGGTCAAATGCTAAAAACTAATAAAGGAGACACACAATGACATTTTTAGATAAAATCAATGAAACAGCTGCCTTCCTGAAAGACAAGGGAATTCAAGCACTTGAGTTCGGTCTAATCCTTGGGTCAGGTCTTGGAGAATTGGCAGAAGAAATCGAAAATCCAGTTGTAGTAGACTATGCTGAGATTCCAAACTGGGGCCGTTCAACAGTAGTTGGTCACGCTGGGAAATTGGTATATGGTGAGCTGGCAGGTCGCAAGGTCTTGGCTCTTCAAGGTCGCTTCCATTTCTACGAAGGGAATCCTCTGGAAGTGGTGACTTTCCCAGTACGTGTCATGAAAGTTCTTGGATGTGAAGGTGTCATTGTAACCAATGCAGCTGGTGGTATTGGATATGGCCCTGGTACCTTGATGGCTATCTCAGACCATATCAATATGACGGGGCAAAACCCATTGATGGGTGAAAATTTGGATGACTTTGGTCCTCGTTTCCCAGATATGTCTAAGGCCTACACTCTAGAATACCGTGCTACTGCCCATGAAGTGGCTAAAAAACTTGGTATCAAGCTTGATGAAGGTGTCTATATCGGTGTAACCGGTCCAACTTATGAAACACCAGCAGAAATCCGTGCTTATAAGACACTGGGAGCAGATGCGGTTGGTATGTCTACGGTTCCTGAAGTGATCGTGGCAGCCCACTCAGGTTTGAAAGTTCTAGGAATTTCATGTATTACTAACTTTGCGGCTGGTTTCCAAGAAGAACTCAATCACGAAGAAGTTGTAGAAGTAACCGAACGTGTCAAAGGTGATTTCAAAGGCTTGCTTAAAGCTATTCTTGCAGAATTGTAAGAAAAAAGATTTAAAAGGGGGAATGCCTCTTTCCTTTCATGGTTGACTATTCGGAACAAAGAAGAAACATAGGTAGACTATGGGTTTCTTCCTACTCTTGTACCTGAAAGAGTCTGACAGTTAGCATTGTGAAAGACAAGATTCTAGGATACTAGCATTAGCTTCCTACCAAGCAGACTAGGATGATAAGGAAAGATAAGAATGAATTTATACTCAATGAAAATCAAAGAGCAAACTAGGAAGTTAGCCGCAGGTTGCTCAAAACACAGTTTTGAGGTTGTAGATAAGACTGACGAAGTCAGTGACCATATCTACGGTAAGGCGACGCTGACGTGGTTTGAAGAGATTTTCGAAGAGTATTACTTTCTGAATTTCTCAACCTTGTCTTATATAGGGGACAAGGAGATTTAGTTTGAGTCTGCTTATAAATAAACGAAAAGAAAGATAAGAAATAATGAAAATTGGTCAACGAATTATGCGCTTTGGCATAAAAAAATTAAGTATCGGAGTTGTATCTGTTGCAGTCGGCTTCGCATTTCTAGCTCCAGCTGGAATTTCAGCCAATGAAGTAAAACAAGATGTAACATCTGAAGTGGCAACAAGAGTGCCAGATTCTAAGGAGGAATTGAGAGAGCCGGAAAATGTTGCTCCAAAACGAGAAACTCCTCTTAGAGAGGAGCCAAGACTAGCTCCTCAACCGCTTCCGGAAGCAAGTGAAGTTCTTGAAAACAAAAGGGAAGAGTCAAAAGTAGAGATAACCGAGCCGGTTCAAGACTCACCTGTTCATGCTCCTGTAGAAGAAACTAAAGAAGAAGTTGTGACAGAAAAACCAACAAATACTCGTTCTCTAACCGCAGAAGATTTGGTGAAGATTTCCAAAGGGGAATTGCATTTAGAAAATGATTTGATTGATGAATCTCTCTATGGTGAAAAAGTTCTTGATTTGGAAGGGGATGATGACCAAGATGGCCTCAAAAACAAAGATGAACTTTATGTTTACAACAAAGATGGTAAGGATTATCTAGGATATAACAGTCATCCCTTGCTAGCAGACAGTGATGGGGATGGTTTGGCAGATGGAGAAGATGACAATAAGAAAGAATGGTATGTCACAGACCGTGATTCTCTTCTCTTTATGGAGTTAGCCTATCGAGACGATGATTATATTGAGAAAATTTTAGATCATAAGAATCCTTTCCCTAGTCTCTATCTTGACCGTCAAGAATACAAACTCATGCACAATGAATTGGCTCCTTTCTGGAAGATGAAAAAAGCCTACCATACAGATAGTGGCTTGGATGCTTTCTTATTTGAGACCAAGAGCGACCTTCCTTATCTCAAAGATGGAACGGTGCACATGTTGGCTATTCGTGGAACGCGAGTTAATGACGCCAAGGACTTAAGTGCAGATTTGGTTTTATTAGGCGGAAATAAACCAGCTCAAGCGGATGATATCCGTAAGATTGTTGGGGAATTAGCCAAGGATAC
This sequence comes from Streptococcus sp. 3705, assembly GCF_013277145.1. GTDB lineage: Bacteria > Bacillota > Bacilli > Lactobacillales > Streptococcaceae > Streptococcus. The sequence continues at coordinate 117,469 of NZ_VMMJ01000017.1, forward strand.
AAGTATTACCAAGTTGTATATGACAGGTCATTCTCTTGGAGGCTACCTAGCTCAGATTGCAGCGGTTGAAGCTTACCAAAAATATCCTGATTTTTATAACCATGTATTACGGAAAGTGACGACTTTCAGTGCTCCTAAAGTGATTACTTCCAGAACTGTTTGGAATGCTAAGAATGGTTTCTGGGATGTTGGTTTGGAAAGCCGTAAATTAGCTGTTAGTGGAAAAATTAAGCATTATGTGGTTGATAATGATAATGTTGTGACTCCCTTGATTCATAATGATCGTGATATTGTTACATTTACAGGTAATTCACGCTTTAAACACCGTTCTCGTGGCTATTTTGAAAGTCGAATGAATGATATTCCTAACTTTAATATTGGTAAACGAGCTACCTTGGATAAACATGGTTATCGTGATCCGAAATTGGATAAAGTGCGATTCTTTAAGAAACAGACTCTGCCTCAATCTTCTAGTCAACCAAGCGCTGAACCAATGGAAAATATTGCCTTAGGAAAACAGGTTACTCAAAGTTCGACAGCTTTCGGAGGAGATGCTAGAAGAGCTGTGGATGGCAAAGTTGATGGTAACTATGGTCACAATTCTGTCACTCATACCAATTTCCAATCTAAACCTTGGTGGCAAGTAGATTTGGCTAAAGAAGAAACCATTCGCCAAATCAATATTTACAACCGCACAGACACTGCCCAGGATAGATTGGCAAACTTTGATGTCATTCTTTTAGATAGTTTTGGTAAAGAAATTGAGAGAAAACGCATAACATCTCTTAAAGATGTGTCAGCACAAATTGCGATTAACCATAAAAAAGCGCGCTATGTTCGAATTGAGCTAGAAGGCTATAATGCTCTCAGTCTTGCAGAAGTCCAAGTGTATCGTGCTGAGAATATCGCTTGGAAAAAACAAGCTAAGCAAAGTTCTACTGATTTTGGAGGAGATGCTAGTCGTGCCTTGGATGGCAATACCAATAGTAGTTATAGCCAGCAATCAATTACCCATACAAAATTTGAAAACCAGCCTTGGTGGGAAGTTGATTTAGGTCGTACAGAACAGGTAGGACTTGTTCGCCTTCATAACCGTGGGGATGGAGAACTTTCTAAACGTCTGTCAGACTTTGATGTGATTTTGTATGATGAAAAAGGGAAAGAAGTTGCTAGACAGTATGTTTCTAAACTTGACGGAACGAGCTTGGATGTTCAATTAAATGGGAAATTGGGACGCCGTGTTCGTGTGCAACTACGTAAGAACAATCAAGCCCTCAGTCTTGCAGAAGTAGAAGTTTTCCGCTTTATCGCTACGAATGGTGAGACGGCGACACAAGTTTCTAAGCCAGTTCAACCAATCAGTCAGACGCCTGTGAAAGACAAAACATTGACAATTCAACATAGTGGAGCTTATATTGCCCGCTACTCTATAACTTGGGAAGAAGTTACAGTAGATAAAGATGGACACCAAGTTGTTCGTAGTCGTTCTTGGGAAGGAAACGGTCGCAACCAGACTGCAGGTTTTGTCCTCAACCTCCCAATCAAAGAAAATATGAGAAATCTGCGAATTAAGATTGAGAAAAAGACAGGTCTACTATGGAATAGATGGCAAACAATCTATGAAAACAGACCAATTTTAGCTCAACCCCACCGTAAAATTACCCATTGGGGAACAACATTAAATTCTAAGATTTCTGATGACGATGTCTTGTAAAAAATCCTACTATTTAATAATGGGATGATTTAGTTTATAAGATAAGAACTACCTGAGCTTGAATAGAACTCAGGTAGCTCTCTGTGAAAGAACAAAATTAATACTCAATGAAAATCAAAGAGCAAACTAGGAAACTAGTCGCAGGCTGCTCAAAGCACTGCTTTGAGGTTGTAGATATAACTGACGAAGTCAGCTCAA
>NZ_VMMJ01000002.1:0-128874 GCF_013277145.1 Streptococcus sp. 3705
ATACTCAATGAAAATCAAAAAGCAAACTAGGAAGCTAGCCGCAGGCTGTACTTGAGTACGGTAAGGCGACGCTGACGTGGTTTGAATTTGATTTTCGAAGAGTATTATTTTTTCCTACAAGTATTTATTCTCTCCTATCTATTTTATTATATTTTCACAAAAAAAGCGATTGTTTCCTTTACAATCGCTTCTTTCATTATTGAATCCATTCGCCATTATAATTGACAGAATAGCCATCTACGGTCGTATTCACTGCTAAAGCACCTGAGCTATAAGCATAGTACCATTTGCCATTGACCTGGAACCAACCAGTGACCATAGCTCCTGATGAACGGAGATAGTACCACTTGCTACCAAGGTATTGCCAGCCAGTTTTCATATCACCATTTGATTGGTCTAAGTAATACCAAGTTGAGCCTTCTTGATACCAGCCAGTCGCCATAGCTCCTGATGAACGGAGATAGTACCACTTGTTACCAAGATATTGCCAACCAGTTTTCATATCGCCATTTGGCTCATCTAAATAATACCAAGTCGAACCTTCTTGATACCAACCAGTCGCCATAGCTCCTGATGAACGGAGGTAGTACCACTTATTATCAAGGTATTGCCAACCAGTTTGCATAATACCAGTTGTTGGATCTAGATAATACCATGGAGCAGCTTTTAATTTATCTTCATCATATGTAAGAGGAAAATCCTTAGCCCAACCACGTGCTAGCTCCCCAACAGTCAATCTGTTGATGCGAGAATCAAAGCCACCATCCTTCAGTAAATAATACCAGTGCCCCTCATCATAAACCCAACCAGTTTTTAAGGTGTGATAACTACGTTGATCTTCAAAATAATAGACTCGTTTCTCTGCTGGACTATTATATTGTTCCCCATGATGCTTGTTGACATTTGTAGCTGTTTTTGCTTCTAAAACTTGCTTACCAACAAATTCTTGTAGTACCCCATCTTGACCAAAGTAAAACCAATCTGGTCTAAAAGCAATATCTTGCCTTATAGAAGAACCAATCGTAACCCCTTCGTGTGGAGCAGGTATATATTGCCAGCCGACAATCATCTCTCCAGATAAAGGATCAAAATAATAGTACTTACCATCAATCACTCGCCAGTAGGTTTCTTTGAGTTCCCCCTTCTTGTAGTAGGTTCTACCATTTTCTTGGACAAATTTCCAGCTTTCTGAATCAGCATCATCCGCCAATACTGTACTTGTCGCTAGCAGACCAAAGAAAAAGACTGCTAATGCGATTGGCATCAATTTTTTTATTATTTTCATTAGACCTATCCTCCATAACTGATTGTAGCAAATACAAAATTTTATGTCAATATATAAAGAAATCACATAAAAAGCAGTTACACAACTGCAACTGCTTTTCTATTCTTGCATGGTGTAACCAACACCACGCACGGTTTTAATGTAGCTTTTTTGACCTTTTACATCAAGCTTGCTACGTAGATAACGGATATAGACATCCACGATATTTGTTTCGGTCGCACTTTCATACTTCCAGACACTTTCCAACAACTGCTCACGAGTCAGAACTTTCTTGCTTCCCATAAGAGTAGCCAAGAGGTCATACTCACGACGCGTCAGAGCAATCATTTCCTCGCCACGATAAACGGTATGATGTTCTACATCCATACGCAGATTACGGTAAGACGTTGGAACCTTCATCTGACTACAGTGTTGATCGATGAAGTCCCGACCTCGGAAAATCGCTGAAATACGAGCTACCAGATTCTCAATAATAACTGGCTTATAGATGTAAGAAACGGCAAAGCGTTGGATTGTCTCAATCTGATCTTGCAATTCTTCACGATGGTCCAAGACCATGATCACTGAAGCTGGCTTAGTCCGACTCAGCTTGTCTGCAAAATCCTGGGCTGTCATATCCCCCAGTTGAGCATTCAATAAAATCAAGTCATAGTCTGTCTGAAGAGCCATGGAGAGGGCTTTTTGCCCCTCCTCAACCTGATCAACTCGGTATTGCTCTTTTTGGAGCTCCAAACTTAAAAAATGAGCTAGATTTCGTTCTTTCTCAAGTAATAAAATCCGTTTCCCCATGGCAGACCTACTTATTTTTCGTCATACCAAGAGTAGTGGAAGGTTCCTTCTTTGTCTTTACGTTGGTAAGTGTGGGCACCAAAGTAATCACGTTGCGCTTGGATCAAGTTAGCTGGAAGATCAGCTGAACGGTAGCTATCAAAGTAAGTAATAGCTGCTGAGAAGGTTGGTACTGGTACACCAGCTTGAACAGCAAGAGCTACGATATCACGCACTGCTTGTTGGTACTTAGCAGTAACATCCAAGAAGTACTCATCCAAAAGAAGGTTAGCAAGGTCTGCATCACGGTTGTAAGCATCTGTAATCTTTTGCAAGAAACGAGAACGGATAATACAGCCATCACGCCAGATAGATGCGATATCTGCAAATGGCAAATTCCAGTTGTTTTCTTTAGAAGCTACACGCAATTGCGCAAAACCTTGTGCGTATGAAATGATTTTTGAGAAGTAAAGGGCTTGACGGATCTTTTCAATCAACTCAGCCTTGTCTCCTTCAAATTTGAAGGCAGCTGGTTTTGGAAGAACCTTGCTAGCATGCACGCGTTCTTCTTTGTAAGTAGAGATGTAGCGAGCAAATACTGACTCAGTGATGAGTGACAATGGCACACCAAGATCAAGTGATGATTGGCTAGTCCATTTACCAGTTCCCTTGTTACCTGCAGCATCAAGGATGTAGTCTACGATTGGTCCATCTTGGCCTTCATCGTCTTTACGGCTCAAGATATCAGCTGTGATTTCAATCAAGTAGCTGTCCAATTCACCCTTGTTCCACTCAGTAAAGATTTCAGCCATGTCTTCTGCAGAAAGACCTAGCAAGTGTTGCATCAAGTCATAGCTTTCTGCGATCAATTGCATATCACCATACTCGATACCGTTGTGAACCATTTTCACATAGTGACCAGCTCCATCAGGACCGATATAAGTCACACATGGTTTGCCATCTTCTGGTGCCTTAGCTGAGATTTCTTCAAGAACATCCGCAACCAATTCATAGGCCTCTTTTTGTCCACCAGGCATGATAGAAGGACCTTCAAGGGCACCTTTTTCACCACCAGAAACCCCAGTACCGATAAAGTTGATACCTGAGTTTGCCAATTCTTCATTACGACGGATTGTATCTTTGTAGAAAGTGTTTCCGCCGTCAATCAAGATATCACCCTTGTCAAGGTGTGGAAGAAGGGCTTGAATTGTAGCATCTGTACCAGGTCCTGCTTGAACCATGAGCATGATACGACGAGGTTTTTCGATTGAGTTTACAAAACTTTCAACGTCATAGCTTGGTACAAAGTTCTTTTCAGGATGGCAAGCAATTACATCTTCCGTTTTTTCTTTACTACGGTTGTAGATAGCAACTGTATAACCACGAGATTCAATATTAAGGGCAAGGTTACGACCCATTACGGCCATACCTACGACACCAAAGTTAGCTTTTGTCATTTGACACTCCTCTTGTTTGATTTGTTTTATTTTATCATTTTTACTTTTGAAAAGAAAGAATTTTGTAACGACTGCTTAGTAGTCCAAGTCATCCGCATGACCAGCGCCATTTCCGACAAAGTAGCCTGTCTTACAGTTAAGGGTAAAGAGATAGGTTCCATCTGGCTTGTAGAGGTTGTAATAACCATTGCCATTAACGATATTGACACGTTCAAGGATATATTGGTCTCCAGTGATATAGCCACGTGAACGTGAAGTCGCTAGAATTTGTTCCAAAACACCATCCGCAAAATCCCAAGCAGAGTTGTTACTATCATCAATAGCAGACTGATTATAGGCAACACGACTGGCACTTCTTTGAACAGCAACCCCTGCACTCGAGAGACCCATATTGACTTCACTGCGAGTACTTCTAGTTTCATTTGAGGCAGCATTTGAACTACTTGGGCTTGTCTCACTAGTCGTATTTGAGCTTGTTTGACTAGAGCTTGAGCTACTAGTTTCACTTGAACTTGAGCTAGAAGTACTTGTTTGCTGGCTCTTACCAAGGCTGATAGCCTTATCTAGCACTTTATCAAGCTCCGTATTTCCAGTTTTAATATCTGTAAATTTAGCATCCGATTTAGCTTTGGCATTGGTATCCAACACACCATCCACAATAGCTGGTTTTTCAAATTGTGCATTGACATCTTGAATGGCCTTAATTTGCGTTGCTAGACTATCATATTTAGATTTGGCAAGCGTATGTTCACGACTACCTTCCAGCTTATCAAGTAAGGTCTTGAGTTGACTTAGTTTATCAAACTGGCTATTTTTCAAAGCCGTTTTATTGCTGTCTGTGTAGAAGGCGTCATAAAGTGTATTAAAATCATCCACATCCGATTGATTGGCTGTAGTTGATTGAGAAGTTTCAATTTCCTTGGTCGAGCGATTCACTTGACGATAGACATAATAAGCACTGACACAGATAACTACTGATACAAGCGCCAAAACGGTCAAAACAAAGCCTTTTTTGCTTTTCTTTTCTGAGTCTTCTTGTTCCAGACGAGAAAGACTCTGCTCCTCTTCCACTTCTTCAGTCATTTCTGTTGGATTTTCATCCTCTAGCAATAGAGGATCCAAGTCTTGCTCCTCATCGTCCAGAGGCAAGGGTGGTAAGATGTCTTCAGAAGATGGAACTTCCTCCGAAGAAGCTTCTGACTCTTCTACAGCCTCACGCACTTCTTGGATTAAATCATCCAGACTCTGAGTTTCAACTAGCTCCTCTTTTTTGTATTGACGAGTCGCAAACTTATCCGCCTCAATTTCATCTTTGTGTTGCTTAACATACTTGTCCAAAATGGAATCCTCAGGCAAGACTCCTGCTTCCACTTCTTCATTTTTACGAATAGCTTGACCAACTGTTAGCTCTTTTGCTTCATCAAAATCAAATCGCGGTTCTTGGTTTTCTTTTTGCGGTTCTTGGTTTTCTTTTTTATGACGATTCCGTCTTTTCTTACTCATGAGTATCCCTTTCTATTTTACCTCTTGCCGTTTGACACGCTGACCAAAATATTGATACAGATCCACTTTCAAGGTTCCGTTGTATAACTTACGCTTCTTATCTGCTTGGCTACCATACTTGCTTTCAAAGGCTTCATCACTAGTCAGGATAAATTTGCTCCAAGTTTTCAGTGGTGCAAATACCTGACCCATCGCAGCATAAAGCTTGGTCACCCCTGCATCATCTGATAAACGTTCCCCGTAAGGAGGATTGGAGATGATTACACCATTGATTTTATCGGAACGTAAATCCTGCACGCGCATCTGCTTAAAAGTAATATCCCCTGCAACACCAGCTGCCTGAGCATTGGCCTTAGCAATTTCCACCATGCGAGCATCAATATCACAGCCCATGATATCCAATTCCAGCTCACGGTCCACTTTTTTAGCCGCCTCTGTGCGCACTTCCTGAATCAAGCGATCGCTAATCCAGTTCCATTCCTCAAAAGCAAAGGAGCGACGAAGGCCAGGCGCCATCTTTCTGGCAATCATGACAGCCTCGATACAGAAAGTCCCCGAACCACAGGTCGGATCAATCAAAGGCTTGTCTGGATACCAGTTAGAAAGTTGCAAAATAGCTGCCGCCATGTTTTCCTTGATAGGGGCTCCCCCTTTTTCGGTACGATAACCACGTTTAAAGAGGCTAGAGCCTGTCGTATCAATCATGACAGTTGCCACATCTTTGAGAATAGAGACCTCAATCTTAAACTCTGGGCCATTCTCCATCAGAGGAACCCCTTCTGGGCGAGCATAGTGTTTCTGCAATTTCTTGACAACAGCTTTCTTAGAAATAGCCTGAACACTGGGTTCATTGTGAAGTTTAGATTTAACACATTTGGCTTTTGAAATTGGGAACCGAGCTCCGAGTGGTAAATAATTTTCCCAATCTAAAGCAAAAACTCCCTGAAACAACTCTTCAAACGTCTTAGCTGGGAACGTTCCTACGATGATCTTGATACGATCTGCTGCCCGAAGCCAGAGGTTGGTTTCGATAATCGCTCTCACGTCTCCTTGAAAACGCACACGCCCATTTTCAACCTGACAATCGTAGCCCAGCTCTCTTACTTCTCGTCCTACAACAGCTTCAAGACCTGCTGCCACAGTTGCAATTAAATTAAATTCTTTTTTCATGTTACAGTCTTGCAAGACCTTTCTATATGTCCACTTTAAAAAATGAGGTTGAGAAAATTTCTCAGCCCCAACCTATATGCAATTTTCTATAAGCCATGTTTTGTTCCAGAAGTGACTAGGACCACTTCCTTCGATAATCATCTGTCTACCACTAACAGCTCTAGCTGATAGCAGTCAGAATACTACGTTCGTTTCCGCGTACTCCATGCCCCGACCAAAATTTGGGTTGCTAGCTTGAGGGGTTTACCGCGTTCCACTCTCTCCGTTTCCAGAAAGACTCCGTCACTGTGGCACTTTCAAGCCTACTCTGACCTATCCAAGGACTTAGCCATTTCAACTGCCGTAACGATTTCTCGTCCCTAGGCTTATGGTTTCGCCTAGCACAAACACTACAGGCATCACAGCCTGTGCTAGCATGGACTTTCCTCATGAGAAGCAATTCTCCTCACGCGATTATCCAAAAATTGCATGTAACAAGACCTGAATTACAAATCAGTATTGTCTAAAATTTGTTTACCGAATACTTCTTTTTCAAGACGATTCAAGCGTTTCAAAATATCAAAATTCGTCATAGAAGATGAAGCAGCCACATCAATTGGATCTGGGTGACTAGGACTTGGAGCCGAACTCACTTGCGGTTTACGAGTTAATTCTTCCTTCAAATCCGCAATTTCCTGACGAAGTGACTTGACCAAGGCAGCATAGGTTTCATAGTCCTTGATGACATCGTCTAAAAACTCATCAACTTCTACCTTGCTATACCCACGAACTTCACGTCCAAACTCTTGTTCAAAAATATCTTTCGCTGAAAAAATAATACTTGCCATGTCTCTCTCCATTCTCGCTTGCTAGTATTATTATATAAAAAAAGGCAAACAAAAATCAAGGTCAAAGCTTCAATTTTCGGAAAAATTTTCAGCAAGTTCATTTAATTGATCAAATGTTAATCTCTTTATAAAATAGTCCTCTTGATTTTTCATCTTTTGGTAAAAATAAGCTAATTTCGTTTCATTTTCCTCATCATAAAAAAGATAAGAACTATTCGTATTTTCCAGTAAAAACTGCTGGTAGTCTCTTAACTGCCCCTTGTGTTCATAGCGAGGATAGGCATATTTGACAAAGTCTACCTGCTTAAAGCGGCTCAGTTTCATCTGATTGCCTTCATTCCAATTTTCCCCATGAGTTTCAAAAGCAAAAATGGTGGCCAACTGGAAACCGTACTCGGTTTTCATCTCCTGAGCAACCTCTAAAACCCAATATTCAAAACCCAAACTTCCTGTAAACACAAGCCAAGACACCCCATCTGCTGCCATAGCCTCTAAATCTTTACGTATTGCTTTTTTTATCAATTTAAGACGAGGATCCTTATCAGAAAATAAACCCAAATCAAAAGCAGAATAGCCTAAAACCAAAGCTGTAGCCATTTTTAACCCTTTCTGTGCAAATTTATGGTATAATAGAGTGATGTTATTGTACCAATAAGGAGAATTATGGTCAACTATCCACATAAACTTTCATCACAAAAAAGACAAACATCTCTTTCTCAACCCAAAAATTTCGCAAATCGAGGAATGTCTTTTGAAAAGATGATCAATGCTACCAATGACTACTATTTGTCTCAGGGCTTGGCTGTTATACACAAGAAACCAACCCCTATTCAAATTGTACGAGTGGACTATCCACAGCGAAGTCGTGCCAAGATTGTTGAAGCCTATTTTCGACAAGCTTCAACGACGGACTATTCTGGCGTTTATAATGGATATTACATCGACTTTGAAGCCAAGGAAACAAAACAAAAACGTGCGATTCCGATGAAAAATTTCCATCTACATCAGATTCAGCATATGGAACAAGTCCTTGCCCAACAAGGAATCTGCTTTGTCCTTCTTCACTTTTCTTCTCAGCAAGAAACCTACTTATTGCCGGCATTCGATTTGATTCGCTTCTATCATCAAGATAAGGGACAAAAATCAATGCCACTTGGATATATTCGAGAATATGGATATGAAATCAAGGCTGGTGCCTTCCCTCAAATTCCCTATCTCAATGTTATCAAAGAACATTTATTAGGTGGTAAAACAAGATGAACAAACCAACGATTCTGCGCCTAATCAAGTATTTGAGCATTAGCTTCTTAAGCTTGGTTATCGCAGCCATTGTCTTAGGCGGAGGAGTTTTTTTCTACTACGTTAGCAAGGCTCCTAGCCTATCCGAGAGTAAACTAGTTGCAACAACCTCTAGTAAAATCTACGACAATAAAAATCAACTCATTGCTGACTTGGGTTCTGAACGCCGCGTCAATGCCCAAGCTAATGATATTCCCACAGATTTGGTTAAGGCAATCGTTTCTATCGAAGACCATCGCTTCTTCGACCACAGGGGGATTGATACCATCCGTATCCTGGGAGCTTTCTTGCGCAATCTGCAAAGTAATTCCCTCCAAGGTGGATCAACTCTCACTCAACAGTTGATTAAGTTGACTTACTTTTCAACCTCGACTTCCGATCAGACTATTTCTCGTAAGGCTCAGGAAGCTTGGTTAGCGATTCAGTTAGAACAAAAAGCAACCAAGCAAGAAATCTTGACCTACTATATAAATAAGGTCTACATGTCTAATGGCAACTATGGAATGCAGACAGCAGCTCAAAACTACTATGGTAAAGACCTCAATAATTTAAGTTTACCTCAGTTAGCCTTGCTGGCTGGAATGCCTCAGGCACCAAACCAATATGACCCCTATTCACATCCAGAAGCAGCCCAAGACCGCCGAAACTTGGTCTTATCTGAAATGAAAAATCAAGGCTACATCTCTGCTGAACAGTATGAGAAAGCAGTCAACACACCAATTACTGATGGATTACAAAGTCTCAAATCAGCAAGTAATTACCCTGCTTACATGGATAATTACCTCAAGGAGGTCATCAATCAAGTTGAAGAAGAAACAGGCTATAACCTGCTCACAACTGGGATGGATGTCTACACAAATGTAGACCAAGAAGCTCAAAAACATCTGTGGGATATTTACAATACAGACGAATACGTTGCCTATCCAGACGATGAATTGCAAGTCGCTTCTACCATTGTTGATGTTTCTAACGGTAAAGTCATTGCTCAGCTAGGAGCACGTCATCAGTCAAGTAATGTTTCCTTCGGAATTAACCAAGCAGTGGAAACAAACCGCGACTGGGGATCAACTATGAAACCGATCACAGACTATGCTCCTGCCTTGGAGTACGGTGTCTACGATTCAACTGCTACTATCGTTCACGATGAGCCCTATAACTACCCTGGGACAGATACCCCTGTTTATAACTGGGATAGGGGCTACTTTGGCAATATCACCTTGCAATACGCCCTGCAACAATCGCGAAACGTCCCAGCCGTGGAAACGCTAAACAAGGTCGGACTCAACCGTGCCAAGACTTTCCTAAATGGTCTCGGAATCGACTACCCAAGTCTTCACTACTCAAATGCCATTTCAAGTAACACAACCGAGTCAGACAAAAAATATGGAGCAAGTAGTGAAAAGATGGCTGCTGCTTACGCTGCCTTTGCAAATGGTGGAACTTACTATAAACCAATGTATATCCATAAAGTCGTCTTTAGTGATGGGAGTGAAAAAGAGTTCTCTAATGTCGGAACTCGTGCCATGAAGGAAACGACAGCCTATATGATGACCGACATGATGAAAACTGTCTTAGTATACGGAATCGGACGTGGAGCCTACCTACCTTGGCTTCCACAAGCAGGTAAAACAGGTACTTCTAACTATACTGACGAAGAAATTGAAAAGTATATCAAGAACACTGGTTACGTAGCTCCAGATGAAATGTTTGTAGGGTATACCCGCAAATATGCAATGGCTGTATGGACAGGCTATTCTAACCGTCTGACACCACTTGTAGGCGATGGCCTTACGGTCGCTGCTAAAGTTTACCGCTCTATGATGACCTACCTGTCTGAAGGAAGCAATCCAGAGGACTGGAATATGCCAGATGGCATCTATCGAAATGGGCAGTTTGTTTTCCAAAATGGAGCAAGACCGACTTGGACTGAAACGACATCCCAATCATCTTCAACCGAAAGCTCATCAACAAGTGCAGAAAGCTCTACTAGTCAAGCACCAGTAACAAGTCCTGATGCTAGTACTAATGGTCAAAATCAAGCACCAAATGCACCAGGAGCCAATCAAAATCCAGCTCCACAGACTCCTCAAGTCCAACAACAACCACAACAGTAAGATGAAGAAAATCCTGAGAACTCTAAACTCAGGATTTTTTCATTTTCAAAATAAAATACAGAAATCAAGTAAAGTAGATTGAAATAAAAACTAAGCAAATTGATTGGGAAATTCAAATCATACTCAATGAAAATCAAAAAGCAAACTAGGAAGCTAGCTGCAGCTTGCTCAAAACACTGTTTTGAGGTTGCAGATGGAAGCTGACGTGGTTTGAAGAGATTTTCGAAGAGTATGAATTTCTAAAAATATTTTATGAGCTACAATATGCCGGTCTTGATTCAATACACTGTAATATTTGAAACAAGAGTGTACCGGTTCAGTGTCAACCAGCTATAGTCTACCATTCCTCATTTCACAATAAAACGCATACGATCAAGGCTTTCATCACCTGACAATATGCGTTTTGCTTTTAAAGACTTTTTGCTCAGTCTCTTTTTATCTTATTTCACATGTTTTGCGAGTTCTTCTTGCGCTTTTTTATTGGATTCTGCTTTTTCTTTCATCCATTTTTCTTGAGCTTTTTGATATTCATCTGCAGTAACTGCCTTGTCTTGAAGTTCAAGGTATTTATACAAGACTGGGTCACTTGTACCTTTATTTCCTGACAATGCAAATGGTATTGTAAATGGTACCATCTTAGACAAGATTGGACGACCAGTTTTAGAAGTTGTTGGGATGATCAAGGCACTATCTGTCAACCAAGCTTGGGCTGCTGCGTATTTATCATATCGTTTAGCAACATCTGTAGTCTCATCACCAGCTTCAGTAACCAATTTTTCGTAGTCATATAGACCTACTTTTTTAGCAGCTACATTATCTTCCCCTGAGTCAAATCCTAAATATGTTTTAGTACTTTCTCCTACAGAAGGTTTGATAATATCAAGGTAGGTTGATGGATCGGCAAAGTCTGGACCCCAACCGACATTATCTGATAAATCCCAGTCTTCGCCAGCAGCATTTTCGGCAAATAGAGTTACATTAAGCAATTCATCTTTTTGCAATTGTTGGATATCAATAACGACATTATCAGTTCCTAAAGTTGCTTCCAAGGATTGTTTCATAGATTGGACACGTTGAACTTTTGTAGTTGCTGTCTGGTCAACAGGCATATCTAGGTGAATTGGGAATTGTACTCCCTCAGCTTGTAGGGCTGATTTGGCTTTGGCAAATTCTGCTTTAGCTTTTTCTGGATTGTAAAGACCATCTTGTGAATCTGCAAGATTGACATCCTTCCATTCATCCCCATAAGTCACTAATTTTTCTTTGACTATATCGCCAAAGTTCTTCCCATCTGCTTGAACAAATGTTGGTGGCACAAAGAGATTACGCAAGATTTTGCTTGCTCCAGTTTCTCCATTCAACTGAGAGGCATAGGCTGTACGGTCAAAACCAAAGGCAATAGCCTGACGGAAATCCTTGTTTAAGAGAGCCTTTTTAGTTGATGTCTTTTGTTCGTCGCTAGTCTTAGAAGTATATTTATAGGACTGACGATCAATATTTGTTCCTACTAGATACGTAGTCGAGTCTTGTTGCGTATAGACAATATTGTCTTTCATACTCTTCTCAAGCTCTGCGAAACTTGCACTTGTTGGATAGAGACGAGCTGCTGTAAGGCTACCATCTTTAAAGTTTTCTGCTGGTTTGCTAGTATCTTGACCATCCCAGAATGACAATTTGATCTTGTCAATATGCACATTATCCTTATCCCAGTAGTTCGGATTTTTCGCAAACTCAACAGAGGATTTGGTCACAATAGATTTCAACAAATAAGGACCATTGTACAAGATACTACTTGGATCCGTAGCTTTGGCAAAATCATCCCCTTTTGAATTCAAAAACTCTTCATTGACTGGCGCAAGCACACCCATGGTTGTTTTTGAGTTCCAAAAACTTTCAGGTTTGTTCAAAGTGTATTGGACTGTTTGATCATCAAGGGCTTTAATCCCGACTTGAGAAAAATCTTTGATTTCCCCTTTAGCATAGGCATCTAGTCCTTTGATTGAATCCTGTACCAAGTAAAGGGCTTCTGCTTTCTTATCTGTTGCATATTTAAGACCTGTCACAAAGTCTTGAGCCTTAACAGGAGCATACTCTTCTCCCTCAGATGTATACCACTTGGCATCCTGACGAATCTTATAAGTATAAGTCAAGCCATCCTTAGAAACTGACCAGTCCTCTGCCATTGAGGGAATAAGGTTCCCGTATTTATCATTTTCAAGCAATCCATCAATCACATTACTAGTAATGTCGGCAGTTGCTGCCTTACCAGTTGTCAAATAGTTGAGATTATCTGGATGTGTCTCATATGTAAATGCAAAGGTCTGTTCACCTTTAGCGCCTGAGCCCCCAGAACAAGCAGCTAAGACACCTGCTGCTAATAAAGTCACTCCCGCAAGAGCCAATACTTTTCTTGTTTTCATAGCATTCTCCTTTGTTTTTTTATTCATTATAGACCCTTTTTTAAGTCCTGTCAATACAATTTTCTGAATTTTTGAAAATTATTTTTTAAACAACAACTCTGAAAAAATATGAATAAGGTTAAATACTTCTTAACTAATTCACATAACAAAGGACTTATTGATACTATCTCTAAATATCAAATAGTATTCTGTTTTATACTTATTTAAAATCAAAAATAGTAGAAAATTCTCCTATTCTGAGAATATATATGATAGATTTTTAGCAAAAACTCTAGCATCGATTCCCTAGAATACAGGAATACTTATAAGAACTGTTGAATTTTAAAGTACATATTTGAGCTACGATATTCCTTGAGCAAACTGCCAACAAAAGATGTTCTTTGATTTTACATAAGTATAAATTGGTCATCTACATAAAACAAAAAGCCAACATAGATTCTCTTCTGACCGACAGAAAACAATCTTGTTCGCTTTACTTCTAAAAATCTTAAGTAGCAAAAATTCTAAAATTATAGAATCGTTGCATTAATATCCCAACTCTTCCTCTACAACATTCAGGACCCGTTCGATGACCACATGCATGTCATAGTATTTATAATCTGCTAAACGACCACAGAAAATGACCTTATCTTTCTGGGCTGCTTCTTCTTGATATTTAGCAAACATGGCATTGTTTCTCTCATCATTGATTGGATAGTAAGGTTCATCTCCACGTTTCCAATCAGCTGGGTATTCACGAGTAATAACCGTTTTATCTTGTGTTCCATACTCAAAATGTTTATGCTCAATAATGCGAGTATAAGGAATTTCTCGTTCTGTATAGTTTACAACGGCATTTCCTTGATAATTTTCCTCATCTAGAACTTCATACTCAAAACGAAGACTACGGTATTCTAACTCGCCATGTTTATAATCAAAATATTGGTCAATCATCCCTGTAAAGACAACTTTCTCAGCTGAAGCTTCTAATTCCTGACGATTGGCAAAAAAGTCAAGACCAAGTTCTACTTCCACATCCTTGAGCATATTTTCGATGATAACATTATACCCACCAATTGGAATACCCTGGTAACGGTCATTGAAGTAGTTATTATCAAAGGTTAAACGAACTGGTAAGCGTTTGATGATAAAGGGTGGAAGGTCAGTCGCAGAACGTCCCCATTGCTTTTCAGTATATCCTTTAATCAATTTTTCATAAATATCTGGACCGATCAACTTGATAGCCTGTTCCTCTAAGTTTTTAGGTTCAACGTCCTTCATATGAGCCGTTTGCTCAGCAATCTTATCTTTGACTTCTTGAGGAGTTTTTGTCCCCCACATAGCATAGAAAGTATTCATATTGAAAGGTAGATTATAAAGGCTACCCTTGTAATTAGCTAGAGGCGAGTTGATGTAGTTGTTAAATTCAGCAAATTGATTCACATAATCCCAAACTTTTTTATTAGAAGTATGAAAGATATGGGCACCGTATTTATGAACATTAACACCTTCTACATTCTCACAATAGACATTCCCACCAATGTGGTCACGTTTATCAATAACTTTTACTTTTTTTCCACGCTTGGTTGCTTCATAAGCAAAAATTGCTCCCGACAAACCAGCACCAACGATTAGATAGTCGTACATAGTCTCTTCCTTATCACTTATCTTTACATCTCCTTAACTATAGTAAAAGAGAGGATCTTAGTTTCAATCTATTTTAGCACAAAACAAATCATTTCTTAGTTTTCAATAGCCGAGTGATTTAAAAAGACAAGCACCAAAACTGATGTTTGTCTTTATGATTTTGTTTGAAAAGGCTATTTCTAACTATTTAACATGTTTTTCTGCTTCTTTTTGAGCTTTTTCAATTGCTTTTTTGCTTTCTTGTTCCCATTTACTTTTAGCTTCTTCAAACTGTTTGGTCGTCACAGTGTCTTTTTGCAGTTTCATGTACTTGTAGTTATTGCCATCACCCTTGATACCAACCAATGAATAGCCTCTTGTAAATGGCGTCACTTTGGTTACAGATGCTGTGCCACCACTTGACATAGCTGACATAATGAGAGAATTGTCAATCATCCAAGCCTGTGCTTCAGCGTATTTTTCATAACGTTTGGCTACATCTTTGTTTTCACTATCTGCATCTTTGAGCATCTTAGTGTAGGTATCAAGACCTAGGCTAGTGATTTTTTCCTTGTCTTCCTTGGCATCTAGTCCAAAAATCTTAAGGTAGAATCCATCCTCTGCATTGAAAGGATTGAGATAAGTTGATGGATCTTGGTAGTCACCTACCCAACCATCAAAGTTCAAATCGTAGTCACGATCAGCTGCTGTCGGTGCCAAGAAGGCTACGTTATTGAAATCATCTGTTGAAAGTTGCTGAACATCAATGACAATGTTATCAGCACCTAAAACTGACTCAAGGGTCTGCTTAACTGAGTTCATACCTGTCACGGCATTTTTACTTGTCTGATCAACCGCCACATCCAAGTGAATTGGGAAGGTCACACCTTGACTTGTCAATTCTTTTTTAGCTTCCGCAAATTTTGCTTGGGCTTTTTCTTTGTTGAAATAGGCATCCTTAGCATCTGCCAGGTTAATACCTGACCATTCTGTGCCATAGTTGACCAATTTAGAAGCGACTACTTCTCCAAAGGTCTTGTCTCCAACTTGGACAAATGTAGGAGGAACCAAGGTGTTACGAAGGGTCTTGCTAGCCGCCTCTTCCCCATTTGACTGGGCAGAATAGGCTGTGCGGTCCAAGGCAAAGTTCACTGCTTGGCGGAAGTTCTTGTTCAAGACAGCTGTCTCAGTTGACTTCTTCTGCTCATCTGTCGTTTTAGACGTATGGCTGTAAGCCTTACGGTTGACGTTGAAATTGAAGTACCAAGAAGTCTTGTCCTGCAAGCTATAGACGATATTATCCCTATATTTTTCCTTGGTCTTAGCAAAGTTAGAACTATTTGGATAAACCCCAGCGATAGAATAAGCTCCACTTTCAAAGTTACGGATGGTCAATTCTTGGTCTGAGCCATCAAAATAAGCCAATTTCACGTGTTCAATTGATACTTTGTCATGATCATAGTAATGCGGATTTTTCACATACTCAATAGATGATTTTGATGTGAAATCTTTTAACAAGTAAGGTCCACTGTAGAGAATACTATCTGGAGATAGGGTACCAAAATCCTTCCCTTTTGAGTTTAGAAACTCTTCGTTTACTGGGAAAAGAATACTGTTCGTTGTTTTTGAATTCCAGTAAGGCTCTGGGCGTGTCAAAGTATACTCAACAGTCTGGTCATCAATGGCCTTAACCCCAACCTTAGAAAAGTCAGAATCCGCTCCTGTAATATAATCATTCAAGCCCTTGATTGAGTTTTGAATCAAGTCAATGGCCTGTGATTTATTATCCACTGCGTACTTGATACCTGTCACAAAATCCTGTGCCTTGACTGGAGCGTATTCTTCACCGTCAGCTGTGAACCATTTGGCATCTTTTCTCAATTTGTAGGTATAAGTTAGACCGTCGCTTGAAACAGACCAGTCTTCTGCCAAAGACGGAATTAGATTTCCGTGATTGTCATTTTCAAGCAAACCATCAACTAGATTGGTAATGATGGCTGTATTATCAGCGTAGTAGTCTAATAGATAGTTAAAAGTAGTTGGATTTCCACTAAAGGTTGATGAGTAAGTTTTTGTATCTGAACCTGATTGTCCGCAAGCAGCTAAAAGCAAGGCAGCCGCAAAAGTCAGACCTGCACTAAGGACACGCTTTTTTGTCTTCATCTTCTTTCTCCTTTATGTTAGTTTTTATAACATAAGCTTATTTTACCAAAATAGTGGGAATTTGTAAAGTTAATTGAATTTCGAGAATGAAAGTTTATAAACTTTAGGAATAAAAAAACAAAGAATTTCTGTCTTTCATACAGTCCTCCCTTGTTTTTATACGATTTCAATTTTAGATTTTTCTGTTCAGAAATATTTAGCCCAATTCCACACAGAAAGCATCCCATGGAGCTAAGACTTGTTTTTCAAAGGCTTCTTGAGCCGTGGTGTTTTCAATCAAGACAGATTTGACGTTTCCTTCTACTGTTAAGTCTTGCTCTTCATTGGACAAATTGGCCACAACTAGAAAACGACGGTCGCCATCTTTACGAATATAAGCAAAGACCTTATCAGCCGTATCAAGAAGTTCAAAATCAGCTCGAATCAGCCAGCTATTCTCCTTACGGATTTGAACTAGCTTCTGATAGGTATAGAAAATAGAATCAGGATTTGCCAGCGCTTCTTGAACGTTGATTGCTTGATAGTTTGGATTCACTGCCAACCAAGGTTGAGCAGTTGAGAAACCAGCGTTTTTGCTCTCATCCCATTGCATAGGGGTACGGGCATTGTCACGACCAATGACACGGATACTGTCCATGATTTCTTCCATCGGAACGCCTTTTTCAAGAGCCTCACGCGCATAGTTAAGAGATTCAATATCTTCTACTTGATTCAGTGTTTCAAACGGATAATTTGTCATCCCAATTTCCTCACCTTGATAGATATAAGGAGTCCCTCTCATGAGATGAAGCAAGATTGCAAAGGCTTTGGCAGATTTTTCTCGGTATTCTTGGTCATTTCCCCAGATTGAGACGATACGAGGGAGGTCATGATTGTTCCAGAAGAGTGAATTCCAGCCGTCCTCAACGCCTAACTCTGTCTGCCATTTGTTGAAAATCTCTTTTAACTTAGGGATATTCAGCGCTTTTTGATAGTGCCACTTAGGTTGCCCTTCCTGATACTGAAGACAGATGTGTTCAAATTGGAAAACCATAGACAATTCTTGCCCCTTTGGATCAGAGTAAAGCTTGGCAATCTCTGGAGTTGCTCCCCAAGTCTCCCCTACTGTCAAGAGATTCTTATCGCCAAAAGTGGCTTGGTTCATCTCCTTGAGATAAGGATGGAGCATAGGTCCATTATTGACTACCTTCTCATCAGGAATTTTGCCAATCATGTCAATGACATCCATACGGAAACCGCCAATGCTTTTATCAATCCAGAAGTTCATCATCTCATAAATTTTCTGGCGAAGTTTTTCATTCTCCCAGTTGAGATCAGGCTGTTTCTTACTGAAAAAGTGGAGATAGTATTGACCCGACTTTTCATCATACTCCCAAGCAGACCCACTAAAGATAGAATCAAGATCATTAGGCTCATCCCGCCAGATATAGTAGTCACGCTCAGGGCTGTCAGGATTTTCACAGGACTCGACAAACCAAGCATGTTCATCCGAGGTATGATTGACCACCAAGTCCATGATGATACGGATATCACGCTTCTTAGCTTCCGCAATCAGTTGGTCCATGTCCTCCATGGTTCCGAAAATAGCTGTAATCGCTTGGTAATCAGCAATATCATAGCCATTATCATCCATAGGACTGTCATAAACAGGAGAAAGCCAAATCGCTGTGATTCCTAACTTAGCTAGATAGTCTAACTTACTGGTAATACCTGGCAAATCGCCAATTCCATCTCCGTTGCTATCCATAAAGCTCTTAGGATAAACTTGATAGACTACGGCATTGTGCCACCATTTTTCTTGCATCTTCTTACCTCATTATTTTAATAATCTGTAGTCTATGATAGCGCTTTTTAAAATTTTATGCAAGCGTTTGCCTAATCTTTTTGATTCCTTTTTTAACTCCATAGTTTCCTAACTTCCAATTTTTTATTATAATAGAGGTCAGAGGTAAAAAAATGAAAAAACAAGCTTTTAGTTCTGAACAATATTTGAATCTACAGCGCGACCATATTTTGGAGCGCATTAACCAATTTGACGGCAAGCTCTACTTGGAGTTTGGGGGCAAAATGTTAGAAGATTTCCACGCTGCTCGTGTTCTTCCTGGTTATGAGCCTGACAACAAAATCAAGCTCTTGCAGGAGTTGAAAGAGCAAGTTGAGGTTGTGATTGCCATTAACGCTAGCAACATCGAACATTCCAAAGCACGTGGTGACTTGGGCATTTCTTATGACCAAGAAGTTCTTCGTTTGATTGACAAATTCAATGAATTGGGAATTTTTGTTGGCTCCGTGGTCATCACACAGTACGCTGGCCAACCCGCTGCAGATGCCTTCCGCAACCAACTCGATAAAAACGGAATTGATTCTTATCTTCATTATCCAATCAAAGGATATCCGACAGATATGGACCACATCATTTCTCCAGAAGGTATGGGGAAAAACGACTACATCAAAACCAGTCGCAACTTGATTGTCGTAACCGCTCCTGGACCTGGTTCTGGAAAATTAGCAACTTGTATGTCCAATATGTACCACGACCAAATCAATGGTATCAAGTCTGGCTACGCTAAGTTTGAAACCTTCCCAGTTTGGAATCTTCCCCTTCATCACCCAGTCAACTTGGCCTACGAGGCTGCCACAGCTGACCTTGATGATGTCAACATGATTGACCCTTTCCATCTTCAAACCTATGGAGAAACCACTGTCAACTACAACCGTGATATCGAGATTTTCCCAGTGCTCAAACGCATGTTGGAACGTATCCTCGGTGAATCTCCATACGCTTCACCGACAGATATGGGTGTCAACATGGTTGGTTTCGCTATTACAGATGATGAAGCTGCTGTCGAAGCTTCTAAACAAGAAATCATCCGCCGTTACTATCAAACTGTTCTTGATTTCAAAGCCGAAAAAGTGGGCGAATCTGCTGTCAAGAAAATCGAGTTACTCATGAACGACCTCGGCATCACACCTGCAGACCGTAAGGTTGCTGTTGCTGCACGCCAAAAAGCAGAAAAAACTGGCGGACCAGCCCTAGCCCTTGAATTGCCAACCGGGGAAATCGTCACAGGTAAGAACTCAGAACTCTTTGGCCCTACAGCAGCTGCTCTTATCAACGCTATCAAGAAATCAGCTGACATCGCTAAAGAAGTAAAATTAATCGAGCCCGAAGTCGTCAAACCAATCCAAGGTCTTAAAATCGATCATCTGGGTAGCCGCAATCCACGCCTTCATTCAAATGAAATCCTGATTGCACTTGCTATCACAGCTACAGAAAATCCTGATGCTGCTCGTGCTATGGAAGAGCTTGGCAACCTCAAAGGAAGCGAAGCCCACTCAACCATCATCTTGACAGATGAAGACAAGAATGTCCTTCGTAAACTAGGTATCAACGTAACCTTTGACCCTTACTACCAATACGATCGCTTGTATCGTAAATAACGATTCAAACCTCTCCACACTCGGAGAGGTTTTCTCTCTGTCTCAAGAGCAGCCTTTATGGTATAATGAAAGAAGAAAACTGAAAGGATTTACCATGTCAAAAGAAGTTATTGTTGAAAGTTTTGAACTTGACCACACCATTGTTAAAGCACCCTATGTTCGCTTGATTGGGGAAGAAACAGGACCAAAAGGAGACATCATCTCCAATTATGACATTCGTTTAGTGCAACCCAATGAAGACTCTATCCCTACCGCTGGCCTTCACACTATCGAGCACCTCTTAGCCAAACTCATCCGTACCCGCATTGACGGTATGATTGACTGCTCACCATTTGGCTGCCGCACAGGATTCCACATGATTATGTGGGGGCGCCACACCAGCGCTGAAATTGCAGCTGTTATCAAGGATTCGCTCAAAGAAATCGCTGAGACTACTACATGGGAAGAGGTCCCTGGAACAACCATCGAATCTTGCGGAAACTATAAGGACCACAGCCTCTTCTCTGCTAAAGAATGGGCGAAACTTATCTTGGAACAAGGGATTTCAGATGATGCCTTTGAACGTCATGTGATTTAAATGTAAAAAAGAGGCTAGGCAAAAAAGTCTTTAAAACCAGAAAAACGCATAGTATCAAGTGTTAAAAATCTTGATATTATGCGTTTTATTGTGGAAAGATTTTCTAAATAGGAACTAAACAAATCTAAACCACTTCATCTAATCCTCTTTTATGCCATTATTTTCAATCAAAGTTAATTTTGATTTAATCTGTTTTGTAAAATACCTGTTCGGAGCTATTCGGAGCACTTTGTCCAGCTACGATTCTATTTTTGCTTAAATCAGAATCAACCCATTTTATAGTAATGCCAATTGGATAAACACTCATACCATATCCTGTAGGTCCTGAGCTCACACTAAAATCTATATGTCCATCGCTTCTCATTTTTGCCTTAATATTTGTACTTACTTACAAATAATTCAATCCCTTCAACACTGGCTTGACTTGCATTCGGTAATCTGTCATATGCTGTACCATTTGTGAAATAAGTGAGATTGGGTATTGTTTTGAAGCCTACGGTTGTTTTGAAGTTATTCCAACTTGTCTTATCTATATGCTCACTATCCAAGTAATACATAGTTATATTGGTTTTATCTACTGCTTTTGCTAGCTTTGGAGTAAATTCTTGACAGTATGGACAACTTTCTCTCCCTGTGTATAGATAAAAGCTTTCTTGATATTGTATTTTCTGTTCTACAGCCTCTAAACTTATCTTTTGAAGTCTATTTACAGCTATCTGGTAGTCTGTTTGTGGCAGAGTGGTTAAGTATGCTGTGAATGTGACAATTATAATAAGTGGTAGTGACAGTAGAATAAGAACTTTTTTACTATTCATCACATCCGTATCCGTCTTTGTCTCTATCTAGCCATGGACCATATTGTGGGTCACTAGCAGGTATGTTTACACGTCCTGCTTTTCGTGCTTCCTTACAGTTTTTGAACGGTCTTAAATTTGATTGTGGAGCAGGTGTAGACGATTGTGTAGGAGTAGTTGTAGTGTGAGATGAAGCTTGCTCTTGTTCTTTTTCTCGTGAAGATGCTTTCCTTTCCTCCTCTTTTGATTTAGAGGCTTCAATACTTGCTTTTTCCTCTTCTTATACTTTCTCTGTTTTTCTTACTTCACTGATTACTAAAGAGCCTTTACCGATTGAATCATATTTTTCTATAGATACTGTATTTCCCGTATAGACCATAAGTTCATTTATTTTTACAGCTAGTGATTCAGGTGTACGGATCAGAAGTTTCTTACCTGTTATGTTGTACTCACGATATTCATCTTTTTCTGCAATCCCAATTACCTCAGCTTCAACTTCGTAGAGTTTATCAGTGTTCGAGAGTTTGTATGCTACCTCTCTCAGTGCTTTGGCTCGCAGTATGATTTTAATTTGTGGTGTATTCAGATAAGCATCTACAGCTATATGTCCAGTTGGAGACCATTTCTCTATTTTAGAGTTAGTTTCACTACTAGATGATGAAGTAGAGGAAGAAGAACTAGACTGTTTAACTTGTGAAGACTGTTTGACAGAATCATTAGCCTTAGTTTGAACTTGTGAGTGTTTAGTGCTACCGCTAGTTAATAGTGTGAAGAACAAAATGAGGATAAGCAATAGTACAATACTACCTATAATCTTTTGTTCTTTGCTTAATTCCTTAAGTTTTTTAAGCATATATATCCTCCTGATATTTAACTTTATTTAATGAAACAAAAGAAATGTTTCCTAATAGTTATAATTATATCACATAAATTTTAACAATAGAATATATTTTTAACAAATATTAAACTATAGAGAATGTAAACCTGATTGTTTAATCTATAAGATAGATAGTAGATTTAACTTAGGGGTGAAGGAATGGATGATATATTAGAAAATATAAGTAATCAGATACGAGACTTACGAGCTTCAAAGAAGATTACACAGCAAGAATTAGCAGAAAAAACAAATCTAAGCGTTCCTTATATCAGTCAGATAGAAAATAATCACAGAAATATCTCTTTGGAAACTTTTGTGAAGATTGTTGATGCTTTAGAAGTTTCATTGAGTGATTTTTTCTTACCTTATTCTGTGCCACAAGATACAGAAATGATGGAACTGTTATTGAAGATTCAGAAACACCCACAGCATAAGATGATTGTTCATAAAGTGATGGAAATACTTGATTTAAGCCAAGATAGCTAGTGATAAAAAAGTACTAAAGTGTAATATATACTAAATCTATCTAATCGTAGACGGTTACGTTATTCAGATAAGGAATGAGGTATAGGTTGTAATTTTAGAATGATTTTTCTTTGTTGAAGAAATTGATTAAAAAACAAAAAGAAAATAGATAAGCACTGAATCTGAGTATCCAGTGCTTATCTATTACCTTAAAAAACGTGTTACCTCTTACTAGAATGTTAAAAGTACTCTAACGGTTATTGCTAGGATTGTCGCAAATATTGTTGCTCCTAATATCAAAGTAGCACTATCTTTCTCTCCTTTTTCTTTTAGAAGGCGATACATTACTGAGGGGATAACAGCAAAAACAGGGTGCCATACCAATATAGCAAAAACTCCAAGCCATGCATAAAGCTTAATATTTCTAACTGTCAGAAATCCTTTTTCTTCTTTTTTCTGTTCTGTGGGAACTTCACTAGACTTTTTAGTTATGATATAGGTTCCTTCAGATTGATATACCTCTACTATATCCCCTAGTTGTGGTACAAAATTAAAAGAAGTCTGTTCAACTTTTAGCAAAGTTCCATCATCTTTACCTAAATAGATTAGAGTTTCTTCGATTTTAATAACTTTATAAGTATTCATAACCTCTCCTAATTGTCATACATGTAAGCCACCATATAAGGCAGTGTTTTTGTAGCTTTAAAGACCGTTTCATAACTTTGTCTTCCTTGTGCTAGTCCGTACAATGTTATATGGTCATCTTCAGCTATAACTCTATTATTGTACTCCGAAGGAATAGAAACTAAGATAATTTTATCATAGTCATCATTTATAGCTACACGAAGAGTATAGGCTTTCCTATCTTCCATAGCTTGTAAAACTTTCCCATATACTCTTACTTTAGTATTTACGGCTACTTCATCATGATTCCAACTATTATAATCCACTTCACCATAATTTGCTTTATCATTGTCTACAGTAATCTTAGGTTTTGATGGTACTGAGGAAGATGAACTAGGGCTACTCTCTTTAGATGATGAAGGTGTAGTAGAGCTACTTGCCTTTGAAGACGATGAAGAGCTAGAACTATTCTTAGATGACGACGTAGAGGACTTAGAAGTGCTCTGTGATGTAGTCTTCTTTGAATTTGAAGGGGTATTATTTACATACTGAGCAAAAGCAATGGATAAAATAACAGTTAAAATACCTACAATAAAATATTTTATAGAACTTTCTTTATTAACTTCACTCTTCTTAATAGATGAAATAATAATAAATATAAGATTTAATACTATCATCAATACCGAAACTACAAAAAACAATATTGCTGTAGCTTTCAACATGCTTTCTCCCACATAGAAAGCAGCACTTAGGATTATCATAGCCAAAACTACAAATAAAATCAGATTTATCTTGCTAACTAATGATATTTCTTTAGCCTCTGATTTTTTAACTGGGGTACTTTCATTACTTACTTCAACCTTTATAGCAATATCACCATAAACCTCTACATAATCACCCATTTTAGGCTCAAAGTCACAAGATTCAATAGGAATTTCCTTTAAACTTCCATCTTCATAACCTATGTACACTGTGTTCTCAGTTATCTTTAAAATTTTTCCTTTATTCATACTTTACCTTTTATCAGTGAAATTTGTCTTTATCTATCTGGTAAGGTCTTATATCTCCTTGTAGTCTCACTATATAATAATCTTCATATTCAACTACCTGTGAGACTATCCCTGTAACCTTAACAGATTCAAATTCTTCAGTATCTAAATTCTGTTCTACAGTCCAAAAATAGATTTCATCTCCAATTTCAATACGGTTTAGAGAACTTCTACATCCTGACAGCAAAATAAGAAATGTGATTACTAAAAGAAATTTTAATAACCTCTTAGCTTTTCCTAACTGTACTAACATTATTTATTTTGTATTCTAACTCCTGAATACTCTTTATATAGTGATTTTCTATGACTTTTGTTTAATGTATAAGTCATAGTAATAGTTATAGAGTCAACTTTTTTAGTTTTATCACTAGCTGTCCATTGTATCTTGTAAATAGACTTATCTTCAAGACCAATAGCAACAATAGCTTCATTTTCTTTTAATTCATTTTTATCAGCATTGTTTGGGAAATAATACTCCCGCTCACTTTTATTAAATTTGTCAGCGTCTTCTTTGAAATCTATATAACCAAACCCCTCAAAACCAACTAGTTTTTTATCCTTACTTATAGTTATAAGTCCTAAATCTGTATTATAGCTTCCCTCAATCATTTCAATTTTACTTAATTCTTTCTTGCTACAACCAGCCAATACAAAAAGAATAGACAATAATATAACTCCCAATATTTTCTTTTTATTCATAAAAAGCCTCCTGTTTTATATTTATGTTTAAAATATTATTAAACACTACCCTAATTATACCACAAATAAATATACTTTAGTTAATATTTTTTAAATTATTTTTAACTAAAGTAAATAAAAAATATACTCTTAACCTATAAATAGCAAGACTTATCACAGAGGTTAAAGCTATGAGAGTTATTCTACATTCTGTGCCACAAGATACTGAGATGATGGAACTGTTATTGAAGATTCAAAAACACCCACAACATAAGAGGATTGTTCATAAGGTGATGGAAATACTTGATTTAAGCCAAGATAGATAAGCGTAAATAAAAAAAACGAATAAACTAGTTTTCTGAAAATCAGAATTCTGTTTTATTCGCTTTTTTGTTTCATCTATTTATTCTCAGAATTCATAACAAAGAATTCCAAATACTCTTCTAAATTCAAATATCAATCTACATTGCAATATCTTGCCTCAGATTTGTTACTGACTTTGTCAATATTATCTAAAAATGAAGTCACCCCTAGTTCTATTTTGATTTTTCTTGAGTATCAAATCCAAAATCTTTTTACCCAGCCTTTTCTTTTTCTCCTCAAAATTTTCTCTTAGGCTTTTTCACGAATAACTAAACCACCCTCTTCCATATCTGCTTCTAGGTGTTTGGCATCTAAATGATCCAAGTGGAAGTCTGTCACCTTATCACGAATTTCTTGTTCAACCACACGACGGAGAGGACGAACACCCATGACTTCGTCATAGCCTTCTTCTGTGATATAGTCCTTAGCCGCTTGACTGACTGACAAATCAATGTCTTTCTTAGCCAAGGTTTGGTTGACTTCAGCCAACATTAAGTCCACAATCTTAGAAAGGTCTTCCTTCGTCAAGTGTGAGAACTCAATGACTGCGTTAAAGCGGTTAAGGAATTCTGGACGGAAGAATGGTTTCAAACGGTCCATCAATTCTGGTTTGTCCGCATCTTCTGTCAAATTGGCTTCATAGCCAAATCCTGCGTTTGAAGTTGCGATAATCACCGTATTCTTGAAGTTGACAGTGTTACCTTGACCATCTGTCAAACGACCATCATCCAAAACTTGAAGGAGAAGGGTAATGACTTGAGGGTCAGCCTTTTCAATTTCATCCAAGAGAATGATAGAGTAAGGATTGCGACGAACACGTTCTGTCAAGGTATTGCTATTGTCATCATAACCAACATAGCCTGCTGTTGTACCAATTAGCTTAGAAACGGCTGTGCGGTCACTGTATTCAGACATATCCAAACGGATGATAGCATCCTTAGTACCAAACATATCGAGCGCCAATTGCTTAGCAAGTTCCGTCTTACCAACCCCAGTTGGTCCTACAAAGAGGAAGCTACCTATTGGGCGATTGCCTTCATCAAAACCGGCACGATTACGACGGATAGCACGAGCTACCGCTTCTACCGCCTTGTCTTGACCGATTACCTTGTCTTGCAGACGATGAGCCATATCTTTCAAACGTTCGATATCTGATGCTCCCATTTGTGAAACTGGAATTCCCGTCATTCGTTCTACAGATTCAGCTACATCGTTGACACTTGCAGTCACCTTCATATCTTCTGTGTGGTTTTCGATTTTCTTTTCCAATTCTGCAATGCGTGTTTTATAGTTTAGAGCTGCTTCAAAATCTTCTGCCTCAACTGCTTTTTCTTGCTTGTCTTTTTCCGCTTCGATTTCTCGTTCAACAGCATGCACATCTGTTACAGGATGCTGAGCTGCCAAGTGAGCTGCCGTTACATCCACAAGGTCGATAGCCTTATCTGGCAAGCTACGTTGAGGAATGTATTGAACAGAATAATCCACAGCTGCTTTCAAAACCTCGTCTGGCAGGATAACATTATGGTGTTGCTGATAGAGGTCACGAATTCCTTGAAGAATTTTATATGTATCCTCTGCTGAAGGAGCATTGACCTTGACTTCGTTGAAGCGACGAGCAAGAGCTGCATTCTTCAAGATGGTGTTACGGTATTCGTCTTGAGTCGTTGCCCCAATCACTGTCAATTCTCCACGAGAGAGAGCTGGCTTGAGAATATCCGCAAGCCCTTTAGAACCACTGTCACCTCCAGTTGATCCAGCACCGAGGATTTGGTGAATTTCATCAAAGAAGAGGATAATATTCCCTGCTTCTTTCACTTCATTTACTAGATTTTGAACGTTTTCTTCAAAGCTACCACGGTATTGAGTACCAGCCTCAAGACCAGAGATATCAATGGAAATAATTTCCTTGTTCTTGATAGCGGCAGGAACATCTCCGTTCACAATGGCTTGTGCCAAGCCTTCGACAACTGCTGTCTTACCAACACCTGCGTCTCCGACTAAAACAGGATTGTTCTTGGTACGGCGTGAAAGGATTTCAGATGTTTCTTGAATTTCCTTGTTTCGTCCGATAACAGGATCCAGCTTGCCCTCGCGAGCTTCTGCTGTCAAGTTACGACCTAGTTTAGCAAGGACACCATCTTGTTTCATACCTGAAGTCTGTTGTTTCATTTGTCCATCAGCTTCTACATTCCCTGGCAATTGGCCAGTTGCACGATAGTGAGCAAATTCCTCAGGTGTGACTTCGCGTCCATTAATTAAGTAACGGCGATTTTCAGAACTGTATCCTCGCATACCACCCATCAATTGGTTAAATAAATCATCCATGTTGTTAAAATTATTAAAGTTGTTGTTCATATTCTTTACCTCTTTTTTGTATTTCTTCGTTATTATTACTGATATTGACTATCTTTGACCTTTGTTTTAAAAAATTTAGACTAGCTAAATCGCTACTCTAGGTACTATTTCTGGTTTTTCTTTTTCAAGCAGGAGTAGACTATCTTTACTTCTGAAGATTTCTAGATTAAACATAGACCCCACCTCTTTCTATTTTACTTTAAATAAGTGTTCTAGTAAGGCTTTCATTTACCTTACGTTCATAATATACTACATTAGTCAGAAAAGGTCAAGAGATTTGACTTTAACTGACTAATATTTTTTTACACTCTTCAAAATACGTCAGCTTCGTCTTATCTACAACCTCTAAGCTATGTTTTGAGCACTTCCTAGTTTGCTCTTTGATTTTCATTGTGTATTTAACGCAAAAACACCCTGAAATATCAGGGTGCTATTCTTACATCAAATATAAAATTGCTAACGTCAAGAGACTTGCTAGAAGTCCTACTCCCCAAAAGAAGAAGTCAACCTTCCACTCGCTCCAAGGATTTCCTTTACCAGACAATCCTCCAAGCTCAAAATGGTGATGGACAGGTGTCATACGGAAAATACGTTTACCACCAGTCATTTTGAAATAGCTGACTTGCATCATGACTGAGGTTGTTTCAAAAACATAAATAATTCCGATAATCAAGAGAGTCCATTCTTGGTGGAGGGCCATAGAGATAGCTGCCAGCATTCCACCGAGAGCCAAACTTCCCACATCTCCCATAAAGACCTTAGCAGGCTTATGGTTAAATACAAAGAAACCAAGCAAACCACCAATCATGGCAAGAATCACTAGTAGGATATCCATCTGACCTTGCACATAGGCAATAACTCCATAGGCAGACAAACTAATCACGACTGAAATACTAGCCAGACCGTCAATGCCGTCAGTCAAGTTGACTGCGTTTGAAAAACCAACTAGCCAGAAAAGGGCGAAGACAATATAGAAAATCCCTAAATGCACTTGGTAGACAAAGACTGAAAGCATATCGCCACCGCGCTCATAGAAAAGGTAGAAAATGACACCACCTAGAAGTTGAAGAGCCAATTTTTGCTTAGGATTCAACCCCTCATTGATTTTACGGAAGACCTTGAGGAAGTCATCTAAAAATCCGATTAAACCATAAAGAACCAAGATGAACAAAATCATTCCCACATTATTGGTCAATTGTTTTGAAAAAAGAGCAACAAGGAAACTCACCACAACTGCAACAATGAGGAAAACAAGTCCCCCCATAGTTGGCGTGCCAGCTTTTGCCTGATGCTGTTTGACATCCTCGTGCATCTGCTGGCCTGTAATTTGCGCCTTTCGATAAAATTGAATAAAGGCCGGAATTCCTACCAAAGTTAGTAAAAATGTCACAATTCCAGCACTGATGGAAATAAACATATTAGTCTCCTAAAGTTAATGTAATTTTTTTGATGTTTTTGATAGCTGTATTAGTCCGAACATCCTGCTTCTGAACGACGGAACCCGAACCTTCAAATTCCAGTTCAATATCCAACCATTTGGCAAAGGTCTCAGCAGTCTCCTTTTTCCAGCCATACATGTCTGGAATTTCTTCTACCTTATCAGATAAAAGGAGAACTTGTTGGTTAGGTGCAAGATTTTTTCCTTCTTCTACAGAAGTCTCTTTAATCTTTGTTCCAGTACCCACAACGATTGGTTGCACAATATTGCGACGTAAGGCTTCTGCCAAATCACCAGGTGAAATATCCTTGACACTAGGCATAGGATAAGGACTTTGTTGACTTACTTGCTCCAAAGCTTTAGCTGTTGTTTGAAGATTGAGAGAGTCTTTCATAGCTGAAGCCCGCTCCAAGATAGGATTGGCAAATTCTCCCAACTGAATACCTGAATAATGTTCAGGTTGTTGGACCGTCACATACAAGATAAAATCAGGATTTTCAGCCGGATTCATCGATACAGCCGAGAAAATATAGTTGGTTAACCCGACTAGATAACCACCATTTTTCTCGTCAGCAATCTGAGCCGTACCAGACTTGAGGGCTACATTTTGCCCAGGAACAGTTACAGTTGGCTTGCCTGTGCTGTGGTTATACATGGTTCCATAAACCGGATCCGTCCCTACCAAAACCATGTTAGTACGAGTTAGACTAGCTGCATCTTTAGAAACAGGATTTCCCACAATTTCTTTTTGAGATTTCCGAGCAGTTTGATCATTTGGATCATAAATGGCACTAATAAATTTAGGCTCCAGCATGACACCGTCATTAGCAATAGCGGTAAAGGCACGAATCATTTGCGTCTGGGTCACTGAAATCCCTTGTCCAAATGAGCTTTGCGCAATGTTGACAATATTATCCGCAGGAAGTTGCCCAGCATACTCATCCGTCAAACCGAAACGGGTCGGAACACCAAATTTAAAACGATTAAGATAATCAAGCCAGGTAGCATCTCCCATCTTTTGCTCAAGGAGGGTCATCCCAACGTTACTTGAGTGTGCAAAACCTTGAGAAAAAGTCATCATACCACCGACGGTCAAACCTTCATTAACGTCCCAATCTCGAGTCGTCACATCCGCTATTTTTAATTCGCTGCTATTGAAGTATTCTCCACCTGGGAAGGTATTGTTATCAATAGAAGAAGCTAACGTCATGACCTTCATGGCTGATCCTGGTTCATAGTTACTTTGATAAAGAATATCACGCCAAACAAAGTCCTCTGTAATGCCTTCTTTTGTATCTGCATCAAAGGTCGGTCGTTGCGTCGTTGCGAGTATCTCTCCCGTTTTAGCACTGACCAAAGTCGCTGTCATATACTTTCCTTTTACCTTCTCTTGAAAAGCATCCATCTGGGTTTCCATAAAGGACTGGAGGGGGCTGGAAATGGTTGTGTAAATATCCTTACCATCCACCGTTTGCTGGGAAACTTGTTCTGTTCCGGGTACAATATTACCCAGACGATCCTTTTCATAGGTAATAATGCCGTCTGTCCCTGCAAGAATACTGTTCAAGGAACTCTCCATTCCAGAAGTTCCCAGCAAACTCTTGCTACCATCCTCATTTTCATGGAGTTGGGCTAAACCAATAAAACTAGAGGCAAATTGTCCATTTGGATAGCTTCTGTTTGGGCTAGTTGTAAAGTCAATTCCTTCAACACTAGCGTCTTTCAAATCCTTTTTAATAGCCATCATATTGGCATAGGTAATCCCATTTCCTTTTGCACCAAAAGAAACTTGGGTCAGATTCGGTTGAGACAATTGTTCTTTAACATAAGTCTCGTCCATATCCAGATACTTATGGAAAACCTCTGCTACCTTATTAAACTGGGCATCTTCTACATAAAGAATTTTTCCCGTTGCTGATTTGTATTTTTTATCAATGACAGCATAGACATTATAGGAGGTTGCGTCCTCAGCAATCGGGACTCCATTTCGGTCATAAATAGTCCCACGTTTGGCAGGGACTGTACGAGTTATTTGGTGAACTTTCTTAGCCTCTTTGACTAGATCCGTTCCAAATTTACTACCACTTCCGATAATAACAGCAAAATTGACCAAAAAGACAGCGAAAAGTACGACAGCTAACAAGCTGATGTACTTCCCCACTATTTTACGGTTTTCTGCTGGAGATTTACGGTTTCTAATCGCAAATCGGGTTATTCTTTTTGTCCACTTCATATCTTACTCCGCTGATCGAATATTCTCGTTATTCAATTTTAAGTCCTTAGAATTTGCGATTTCTTTCAAGCGTTCTGCCCTCAACAATTCATTTACCTCTTGTTTGGCATCATCCAACTCTGTCTTCTTCTCCTCTATCTGCGCATTGATTTTTGTCAAATCATTTTGTACTTGTAGGAGTCGAGTCTGCATAAAGATAATACTAAGCGCCAAAACGAGAGCTGTAAACGCAATGGAAAGATAAAAAGCCTTCTCCACACGGGAGAATTTTTTTATACGACTCTGCAAGAATTGACTGGTTGTTTCTTTTTTATCTACCATTTTTTCCTCTTACTTGTGAATTTTTCTGGCCACGCGCAACTTAGCTGAGTGCGAGCGGTTATTGGCTTCTAATTCTTCTGCACTTGGCAAGATTGGCTTACGGGATACCAATTCCATCTTGGGCTTGAGATCATCTGGGATGAAAGGCAAACCTTTTGGAACTTCCACCGTTGAAGCTTCCTTGAATAATTGCTTGGTCAAGCGGTCTTCTAGTGAATGAAAGGTAATCACTGAAATTCTACCATCTAGAGCCAACATCTCCATAGCCTGCTGAATGGATTCATCTGCCGCTCCCAGTTCATCATTTACTTCAATTCGAATAGCCTGGAAAATCTGCTTGGCAGGATGACCCTTCTTCTTGAGCTCCTTGGCAGGTTTGGCCGACTTGATAATTTCTGCTAACTCAGTCGTTGTCTCGATTGGCTTCACTTCACGTGCTTGTTCAATCTTACGCGCAATCTGTTTAGAGAATTTGTCCTCACCATACTTGAAGAAAATACGAACCAAGTCATGATAGTCATAGTGGTTTACCACTTCATAGGCTGTCAGACTAGCATCCTGATTCATCCGCATGTCCAATGGTGCATCCTTTTTATAAGAAAAACCACGCTCACGCTGATCCAACTGAGGACTAGACACTCCCAAGTCATAACAAATTCCATCAATTTCCTGAACACCAGCTTCGCGCAAACGTGCCTGTAAATGACGGAAGTTATCCTTGATAAAAGTCACCATTCCCTTTTCAATGTAAGGTGCCAAGCGTTTTTGCGCATTGTCAATGGCATTCTGGTCTTGGTCAAAGGCATAGAGATGGCCTTTTTCACTTAATTTACTTAATAAATATTCGCTATGGCCTGCTCCACCCAAAGTCGCATCAACGTAGATACCGTCAGGCTTTACGTCGAGCATATCAATCGTCTCGTGGAGTAAGACCGTTACATGATGAAATTCTTTTGTCATATCTTATCTATTTTACCACAAATCTGACTAGCTTGCACTAGTCAGACAAATAGGCCAAAAACAAGTAAGATTTCTTTAAGAAATATGTCAAATATGCTTGACATTCGCTCTATAGAAGAATATAATGTAGTCAAATATATACGACACAAATCAGAAAGGAGAACAGATGAATCGTGTGAAAGAATTTCGCAAGGAACTGGGCATTTCCCAGCTCGAGCTCGCCAAGGATATCGGTGTCTCGAGACAGACCATCAACATGATTGAGAACGACAAGTACAACCCAACTCTGGAACTCTGTCTCAATCTCGCCCGCAGCCTCCAAACTGACCTCAACAGTCTCTTTTGGGAGGATGATTTTTAAAAAAGGAGCCAACACATGAAAAAAGAAACCTTCACTGAAAAACTCATCAAGCGCACATACGGTATTTCTGATCCACTTGACGAATACAAACGACGCGAGGCAGACCGTATAGGTAACCAAGTCTTTATCTTCCTTTTTTATCTGATGATTTTCGGAAATCTTATTCCGCTCGTTCTGGCCTATAAATATCCTCAACTAGTGGCTCTAGTCTATCCTCCTCTAATTTTAGTGATTGCCCTCATCGCTGCTGGCTATGTCACCTACCAAATGAAAAAAACAGGGATTACAGCTATTGATCCAGATATGCTGAGCGAGAAAGAAAGTAAGCAACTACACTACCCAGGTCTTAAAGCAGGTTTGTTCTTTGGTCTATGGATGTTTTTTATAACTCCTCTTCTCAGTATACTCATAGGTGAAGGTCAGGACTATTTTCATTCTCTCCTCACTATAAGAAATGGTGTATCAAGCATTCTCGGTTCTATTTTCTTCGGAGCGAGCATACAGTTCCTCATCTCCCGTCGCATTGCAAAAACTAAGAAAGATCAAGATGAGGATTAGGAGATGCCTTATGAAAAAAGAACAGAAACAGTTACGTTATCCTAGTCTGAAAGCAGGTTCGATTTATGGAACAGTGATATTTTTTATAATTCCACTCATTGATACCCTAACAAGTGAAAATCCAAATTTTATCACTTCTCTTCTAAATACAAAACATATTTTTAAAACTATACTGGGAGCTTTCTTTTTCGGAGTGATGATACATATTGTCGACTCACTTCGTATTGCAAGAGCTAAAAAAGACCAGGATTAGGAGGTACCTATGAAATCACTACTAACTTTACTGACCTATCATCTTTTGTTCAGTTCTCTGCTCATCTTCATCATCATTTCAGGGAACTTGCCAATCAGCGAGATATTCCTCGGGCTAGTCTTTATTCCAGCCCTTAACAAAGGACTGACTTATCTAAAGATTGACTCCCAAAAAACGCGCATACTCAACTTAGCACTATACTTTATAATTCTATCTTTTCCACAACTGATGCTCATCTCAAGCGATTGGAAATATTATTTACTGCTGACTATCGCTAGCCTTTCTTCTATCACTTATCTTTATTATCTCTATCAATTCGTTAAAGAAGTCAATCAAAAACCGCTCATTTAGGAGGTTACTAACATGAAAAAAGAAGACTTAACCACTCGCCTACTCCGAAATCTCTTTCATATCCAAGGCCCTTTTGATGAATGCCGGCAAGAGATTATCTACAAGGCTTGTGCCCGTTCCATGGTCCAAATCGTTTATTCTTCCTTCTTTCTCTTCTTGTTTTATCTGTTATTTGGACGCTTCATAGAGGTCGTTCGCTATGCCATGCCCTACATTTTCTTTGGTCTGATTTATTTCATTACTTTAAAAACTCAAAGGGCCGTCAAAGAACTCCATCTGGAAAAAGATGACAAGTCAGAAATCATCCTTAAAACCTACAGCAAGAGCCAAATCAAATTCCGAAGCTGGGTTGTGTTTATCGGTCTTCAGATTGGCCTCTTTACCCTACTCATCTTTCATAAAGTCATCGTTCAGCAGATGTCACTTCCAGATTTTGGAAAGTTACTCATGCAATTCGATAAAAGTGTTCCTTTACTGATGTATGGTCTAATTATCGGTAGCATTTTTGGAACCCTGACCTACGGCTTTCTATCCCTACAGGAGGAGAAAACGTCTAAAAATACCAAGCAGAAAGAGAAAAGCAAACAATGACCTCAATCTACGATTTTTCAGTCTTAAATCAAGACAATCAAGAAACCCCATCCAATGGAAATTTCCAATATTCCTAGTCGTAACCATCATCTCAAGTTTGGTCTACTTCTATAACTTTTATCAAGTAGTTAAAGAAGTAAATCAAAAACAGTTGATTTAGGAGATTACTCCCATAATTTCTCATTTTATAGACAAATAATCCCATCCAGCTCATGCTAGATGGGATTATTTTATTTCTTAACAGAGGTTGCCAGTTATTTCCCTTTCATCTTAGAAAGTCGACTCTTTCCAACTCACACTACAATCCAAGACTTGTTGCCTTTCTTCTTGATTGAGGCCTTCAATCTGGTCAATCAAAATCTTTGTAGCCTGTTGTCCTTCTTCAAAGGCGGGCTGAACCAACGTCGAAACACTTGGAGAAGAAAAGCAAGTCCACTCCGTATTGTCAAAACCAATCAACCCAACTTGTGGCAAGTTATAATTCAACTCTTTGATAACGGTAAAGACTGGAGGTAGGGCCCAACAGTTAGGAACAAATACCAGAGTTTTTTCATCGGGATTGATTTCTTTTTGTAAAAATTCCTTAATTTGTTCCAAATTCGTATGCTTATCTTCAATGGTTAGCCTAGCGTGGCGCATATTAGCATCTGTTAAAGCATCCACAAAACCACTTGCCCGCTCAATCCGAGTACTCAAACGACTCGTATCCGCTGTAATCAAGAGAAAATGCTCATAACCTTTTTCGATACAGGACTGGGTCATATCATAAACGGCATCATAGTTATTGGTTTTGACCCAGCTAGTCCGGTGTTCATAGAGCCGACTATCAAAAAAGACCATTTTCTTCTTTTTCTCATCGATGATACGAGAATATTTTCGGAAATTAGAGGTCGGCTGAATAATAAAGCCGTCTACTCCCAAGAGAAGCATGCTTTCAATATACCTGTCCTCACTCTCTTGGCTGTAGTTACTATTTCCTATCATTACCTGGTAGCCATTCTGGCTGGCGATATCCTCAATTCCCTTAACAATTTGGGTTGAGAAACTGTTGGTAATATCACCAATCAAAACACCAATTAATTTTGTTCGTTTGGAGTTTAAGCTACGCGCAACAATGCTCGGTTTGTAATTTGTTTCATGAATAACTTTTTTAATCTTTTCACGTGTCTCTTGGGACATTTTTTCATATTTCCCGTTTAGGTAAAATGACACGGTTGTTTTCGAGGTCTGAGCCATTTCTGCAATATCTTTTATGGTCAGTTTCTTCTCCAATCTAAAACACCTCCTACTAATACCCATTATAACATATTCACTATTCAAAACGTCTATTTCTAGCACTGCAAGCGAATCATTCTCTCATTTATTTTATCATATACTAGACATTTTCCACGCATTTTTGTTCCGTCAACGAGGCATAATTTTTCACCTACACAAATATCCTCGCTTAATAACAGAATCAGCTTGTCTGTTTCGTCATTTTTCACTTCAAAAGCCAGAGCATTTTCTACTTGATGACCATCTGTCTGGTAGACAGAATGACGGATGATTTCAAAACTCTCATGCGCAATGATTGTATAATCCAGCATCTGATTCTCAAAGAATTGGTGTTTGATGAGTTTGCTACTTTTTTCAAGCTCGTTGTATTTAGGAGAAATGATCGTAGCTTCCAAATCAAAATCAACTTCACTCCATAGTTTCAACTGATTGATTTTCCCATCTTGATAGGTCACATCCTTGTCAAGGATAAACTGAGTCAACGCCTCATGCTGACCTTGACACCTGATATCATCTACCAAGAGCCATACATCCTCTGCCAACATGAGGATTTTTCTCCTGTGAAGATAAGGCAAATCAGGTTCTGCTGACAAATACGCCCCCTCAATATAATGCACTCCCTCTCTTTCTTTGTGGTGACAAAACAGGGAGTGAGGATAGTATTCATATTCCCAGGATCCCACGATCCTTTCTGGAGCTTTCCCATCTACTATACAGGTCGAATGACTCCAAGCACTCTTTAAGAGATAACGTTCATCTACCTCCCGATAAGAATAACGCCCAGTATCTATGAAAATCGGTTGGCCTTGATACTGTAAGCAAAAACTATTCTCGTCACTATGGCTATGGGCACTTCCCAGCGGACCGTTTTTAAAAAATAGATAACGATGTTCATCCTTAATGCAAACATGCCCAGAATCTTCAAAGCTCCTGAACTTAGGCTGCCAAGCTCTCTTTTCAAATTCCTGCAGTCGCTTGACCTTTTCTCGCCCCAGGAACAGGAGGCTAAGTAAATCGACTTTAACATCCAGACCGTTAAGAAGGTCTTCCTTGTTCAAAACCATAGCAGACAGGCTCAAAATCTCTGTCGTTTCTGTAGAATCGCTATCACCAAAAGCCAAGGTCCGTCCATCTAGACCTGTCATCATTTGAATGTAAGTCGCCATCTTTTCCAGCAGCTCTTGAAAGCTATCTTGCAAGTCCGGAAGCAAGAGACACAAGTCCAGCAAGGCTTTATAAACCTCTACATGATAGAGAATCGACTGTTCAAACTGACTTCCATCCTCTAAAATCTGCGTCTCGATCTGCTGTTTCAACTCCTTTGAAGCAAAATGGTAAGCTTCTTCTAGGTCCATCTTATCTGAAAAGAAATGATAGGTTGCAAGTATCGGAATCGTTTGTAAAATCCCCCAGTTACTAAGGGTGTACTTGGCGCGATAATGGCTTTTCATAAAGTCAATCTGCTTTTCTAGACTGACCAAAATTTTCTCTAGTTCTTCCTCCTCTAGCAAGTCAAATTTCAAGAGGAGCAAGAGTAGTTTCAACCAAGTAAAGGAACGAATACCCGTATCCAAGGTTCTAGTCATCAAAGATTGAGGACGAAATTCTCTCACCTGCTCAATCCAGTCAAATAGAAAGAACTTGCACTTTTGGATATAGCCCTTATCTCCTTCTACCAGGTACCCTATCATAAACTGCAAGAGATATTCTTGTCGATTGAGCATATAAGCCCATTCTGGATCATCTTCAAATACTTGATTCCACACCATCGGCTGGATTTGATGGATTTTTGAACAAGGTTCCATATCCCAAGGACTATCAAACATAAAACGATTGTCCATCAAGCGCTCAAGGGAACTCTTGACTTTCTCATAGTCTTTTGAACAGTGGGACAAGATATAATCACGATATTGGTCCCCATCAATTCTTTCAAAAAATTGTCTTCTTTCTTCTTTCATTATCTATTACCAGAAAAAGAACTACTTAAAAAGCAGTTCTTTTGTCTTTCCCATTACACTTTCCTTTTCTACATAGATGACCACACCTTTTGCAATCTGCAAGGAGACCAAGTCATCTTTGATAGAAATGATTTTTCCATGAATTCCAGACAATAACAACACTTCATCACCAGATGTTAAAGAAGCTAAATACTCTTGTCGTTGCTCCATCTGTTTGCGAAGCAACTTTTGCTGACGAATAGAATGAAAGCTTGACAGTAAAAGGGGACTCACTGCCAAGACAATCACTATTCCATAAAACAATGTTGTATCCATTAAGCTAGAATCTTAAGCCAGCTTCCGATAATTCCGATGATAACTGTTAAAATAACGAGTTTATATGTTGTCCATTTCTTTTCTTTGATCAAGTAGTAAACTAAAAGTGTAAATAGGGCTGGTAGAAGAGCTGGAGCAACCTTATCAAGCATTCCCTGAATACTTACGATACTTTGTTTAGCGTCTGCTTTAACTTCCCCTGCAGCAAAGGTGATCGGCACCATAATCTTAACAGATGTCGCTGCCAAACCAGCAATTACGGTTACACCAATAATATTGGCAATACGAGAAATCGTTGCCATCTGCTCACTTAGTTTATCAATCACAGTCGTTCCTAGTTTGTATCCATACAGACCAGTTGACAATTTAATCGCTGTCAAAATCGTATTCATCGCTAGGAAGAACAAGATTGGACCGACAACCAGGCCTTCTTGAGCAAATGAAGCTGCAATCGTTGAGAACAATGGGGCTAAACAGAATTGTGAAAGAGAATCCCCAATACCTGCCAACGGTCCCATTAAGGCCATCTTGATACTACGTGTTTCTTTTGCCGGACGGCCATTTTCCAACATTACAAGATGCAAGCTGGTAATAAAAGGCAGGAAGTGTGGGTTGGTATTATAGAATTCACAGTTTTCTTCCAAGGCTTGGTAGAAACCTTCCTGATCCTCTCCATAGTGTTTTTTCAAAGCAGGATACATCACATTGGCATATCCCAACCCTTGATAGTTACTATAGTTAAATCCATTTTGACAAAAGAATGCCCGCAAAGACGTTTTAAGATAATCACGTTTTGTTAATTTGTTAGATCCAGTCATCGTGTGCTTCCTCCTCTACCACATGATTCGCTGTTTTTGGCTTGTTATAAAATTCAATCAAAGCAAAGATAGTACCTACAATTGCAATACCAATTGTTGGGATGTTTAGATAAGCTGCACAAACATATCCCAACAAGACAAAGGGAATCAACTCTTTCTTAGCCATCACTGACAAGATCATCGCAAAACCGATAGCTGGGAGCATTTTACCAGCAACTGTCAAACCTGTAAGCAATACCGGTGGAATGTAGTCTACGAGTTTCAACAAGGTATCCATTGAAAGGGCACCCAAGCAACCCAAGGTAAATCCAATAAAGGCAAACAACCAAATTGTTGCATTTAGAGTGAACTTGAATTTCTTCAAATTATGGTTTTTCAAGTGCTTCATCGCCGTTTCAGGCGCACCAGCACGTACAGTGTAGGCGAAAGTTTGTAAGAATTGAATCGCCACAGCAATCGGAGTAGAGAGGGCAAGAGCCGCTTCTGGACTGACTTTACCAGCACTAGTGATAGCCATCAAGGTACCAAAGATACCAGGTCCGATTGGGTTTGGTGGAACAGTACCTCCAGCACCAACACCGAATCCCATATAAGCCAATTCACCAATAGCTCCCATTGCAAGAGCAGTAGGCAAATCACCTAGAATAATTCCGACACCAAATGACAGAACAATACATCTATTGGTGTAAATTCCTAACAGCATTCCACTAAAACAGAAAGCTGTCCATAATCCAATTAAAATCGCTTGAAATACATTAATCGACATAACGATCTCCTCTTTTAAATATAGTCCATAATGTTGACTTCAACAGCTCCATCATTTCCTGTTGGAGTTGTTTTCGTATTAAATGTTACTTGATAAGTTTGGTTCAATTCCTTGAGGGCTGCCTTGTCCTCTTCACCCAGGAAGATGGAGCGTGTCACTTGCTCTTTACCAGGGGCATTGTGAATGTTCCCAATATTGATTTCTTTGATAGGGACACCACCTTCTACCAAGGTTAAAGCGTCCTTTACATCCTTTACAACGATAAAGATCGTTTGAGCAGGATTGGCCTTGTGAATGATATCAATCACCTTTTGCAAAGGGAAGAAACGCATGGCAACTGAGTCTGGCACAACTGTTTTCATCAGAGTTTGTTGCATCTTGTCCGTGCTTACTTCATCATTGGCAACAATGACCGTATTACAACCTAGGTATTTTACCCAAAGTTGTCCTTGTCCATGAATCAACCGTTCATCGATACGGGTCATAATAATATTTGGCATTGTCATATTTCTCCTCCTACCAATATAGGTTCCAATCCTTGTAGAAACGGATAAGGGCTTCTAGGTAATAGTAGTCACCCCAGATATTGCCTTCGTCCACTCCTTTACCTGAATGCCATGAGTACACACCGTGGAGGAGACTTGTCCCACCAGGGGTAAATTGATCATTTGCATAATGTTCGATCAAAGAACGAAGCATGGCATGCATAGCATGTTTATAAATATCTTTGTCAGCATCCACCTCTGGGAGATGTTTTAGCATTTCATGAATCCCACAGACAGCGATAGCTGTTGCTGAAGAATCTCGTGATTGATCACTACCATCATTAAAAATCAAATCCCAATAAGAAACATGATCTTTTGGCAGACGATTCAAGAAATAATTGG
Organism: Streptococcus sp. 3705; assembly: GCF_013277145.1. Taxonomy (GTDB): domain Bacteria; phylum Bacillota; class Bacilli; order Lactobacillales; family Streptococcaceae; genus Streptococcus. The sequence goes on from NZ_VMMJ01000002.1 coordinate 40,920, forward strand.
TTACACCCTTAAACAAGTCAAAGCAGGACTCGTCTTTCAGGTGACGATAAGTCAAAGGAATACCATAGACTCCCCATGATTGACCACGTGCCCAGCATGAATCATCACTATACCCTTGTCTCGTTACACCTTTAAGGGGTTGACCTGTCTCAGGATCAAAGTAGAAGGTGTGGAAGGACGAAGCGTCATCACGGATTACATTATTAGCTGAAACATAGAAATGGCTTTCTGCAATATCGTAGTATTTTTGATCGCCTGTTTCTTGATAAGCAAAGAATAAGAGTTGGATGTTGAGCAAGCAGTCGATAATCAAACGGTAATGCTCTTTCTTGCCCAAGTCTCCCCAAGCTTGAATAAAACCACCTTTTTCTTGATAGCGTTCAATCAACTTATCTGCAGCTTTCAAGGCTGCCTCTCTGGCCTCTCCATCTCCATTTATCTTATATTCAGCCATACAAGACGGTGTGTACAAGAAGCCGAGATCATGGTGATCCAATTCTACTCTCTTATTGACACGATCCAGGAAAGAAAGAACATTTTTATGAGCGATGTTTTTAAATTCATCCTGTTGACTGTATTCATAAGCCAACCACAGTTCTCCTGTCCAGAAACCATTGGTCCATTCCGTATTATCCATGATTGGATAGACATTATCAAAGGTAGCTGGCGTCGGGAAATCTTCCTTGAAATAGTCAAGGTTGAGTTCTAACTGCCGAATAACCTTATCGATTGCCTGGCCGACTTCTTCTTTCGTCAGAAGTGGTACTTCTAAGAAGCGCTCAGGCGATTTTATTTCTTCAATCGTAACCTTTTTTATCATTCTTTTACCCTTTAAATACCCGATTCGAAATCTTCTTCCTCTTCCTCTGCATCCGTTGAAAACAATTCTTTACCATTTACGACTCCGCCCTGAGCCGCCACTACTGATTTATTAACAACCTCATCAAAGCTATGAGCCATTCTAGCAAAGACTGCTTCCATTAACATAGCTAAGTTCAAACCCGAGAGAACATTCATTGTTTTGGCTGGATTTTCTCCCATTATGGTAGAAGAAACCTTGAATGGCGATCCTCCCAAGAGATCACTTAGGATTAAAACTTCTTCTTCATTTGAAATTGCAAGTAAGATTTTTTGCTTGAGTTCATCTGCTGACATTCCTTCCACAAAGTCAATCGCCTCCACATTTTCTTGATTGCCTGCAATCAATTGTAAAGAACTATAAATCCCTGTGGCAAAATGTCCATGCCCTACAAGTACAATTTTCATCTTTTCTCCTTTCTTTTTTGAGTTTACCGGTTTACTCTATATTTTACATTGTAGACCTTTATTTTTATCTTGTCAATAGTTTTTTCAAAAAAAATATTAGCGCTTTCATTGCTTATTTAACCATTACAATAGACAGAAACTTCAAAATCTTCCGTTTTTTTAGGAAAACAAAGATTTTCAGAAATAAAAATATTTAATTATTGACAAAACCGGTTTACTAGAATATAATTTGGTTATAGAGAAGTCTTAACAAATTTGAAAGGAAGTATCAAATGACAAATACATCATTCTCAATTGAGCAGTTTTCTTTAAAAGGAAAAATTGCTCTCATCACCGGCGCTTCTTATGGAATTGGATTTGCTATTGCCAAATCCTACGCTGAGGTCGGCGCTACTATTGTCTTTAATGATATCAATCAAGACCTGGTCAATAAAGGGATTGAAGCTTATCGTGAAGTTGGCATCGAAGCCCATGGGTATGTCTGTGACGTGACAGACGAGGACGGTATCCAAGCCATGGTCAAGCAAATCGAACAAGAGGTTGGTGTCATTGACATCCTCGTTAATAACGCTGGTATTATCCGCCGCGTTCCAATGTGCGAAATGAGCGCCGCTGATTTCCGTAAGGTCATCGATATTGACTTAAACGCACCATTTATCGTTTCAAAAGCAGTCATTCCTTCTATGATAAAGAAAGGGCATGGAAAGATTATCAATATTTGCTCGATGATGAGCGAACTGGGACGTGAAACGGTTAGCGCTTATGCTGCCGCTAAAGGCGGCTTGAAAATGTTGACCCGCAACATTGCGTCTGAATACGGTGGAGCCAATATCCAATGTAACGGAATCGGACCGGGTTATATTGCCACTCCTCAAACAGCACCTCTTCGTGAGTTGCAAGAAGATGGTTCTCGTCATCCATTCGACCAGTTCATCATTTCAAAAACACCTGCTGCACGTTGGGGAAATCCTGAAGATTTAATGGGCCCTGCTGTCTTTCTCGCTAGTGACGCTAGCGACTTTGTCAATGGCCACATCCTATATGTAGATGGCGGTATCTTAGCCTACATCGGAAAACAACCTGAGTAAAAATAGAAAGAGGATCTTATGAAAATCGCATTAATCAATGAAAATAGTCAAGCTAGTAAGAATCACATTATTTATGATAGTCTAAAAGAAGCGACAAATAAAAAAGGCTACCAATTATTTAACTATGGTATGCGTGGAGAAGAAGGTGAAACCCCATTAACATACGTACAAAACGGCCTAATGGCTGCCATCCTTTTAAATACAAAAGCAGTCGACTTTGTTGTTACCGGCTGTGGTACGGGTGTAGGAGCTATGCTTGCTTTAAACAGCTTCCCTGGTGTTGTCTGTGGTCTAGCAGTGGACCCAACTGACGCTTACCTTTATTCTCAAATCAATGGTGGTAACGCCTTGTCTATCCCTTATGCCAAAGGATTTGGCTGGGGGGCAGAACTGACCCTCAAATTAATGTTTGAACGCTTATTTGCTGAAGAAATGGGCGGTGGCTACCCAAGAGAACGTGTAGTCCCTGAACAACGCAACGCTCGTATCTTAAACGAGGTGAAACAAATCACCCACAATAATTTGATGACCATCCTTAAAACAATCGACCAAGACTTTCTCAAAGACACCATCTCTGGCAAATACTTCCAAGAATACTTCTTTGAAAACTGCCAAGATGATGAAGTCGCTGCTTATTTGAAAGAAGTATCAGCCAAGTAAAGCTATTCTAAACCAGAAAGGAACTAATGGATGACGAAAATATTACTGTTTGGCGAACCATTAATTCGAATCTCACCATTAGATGCCACCAGTATCGGCGATCATGTTGCCAGTTCGACTTATTTTGGCGGATCAGAAATTAACATCGCTTGTAATTTGCAAGCCCTGGGTATCTCAACGAAAGTCTTTACCGCACTCCCTGCCAACGAGATTGGAGATCGTTTTCTCACATTCTTGAAACAGCACCAAATCGATACCAGTTCAATCTGTCGGCTTGGCGATCGAATCGGCCTCTACTTTTTGGAGAACGGCTTTGGTTGTCGTCAAAGTGAAGTTTTCTACGATCGTAAGCATACGAGTATCAGCCAGATTCGGCCAAACATGCTAGATATGGATTCTCTCTTTCAGGGGATTGGCCATTTTCATTTTAGTGGAATCACTGTAGCTATCGGTCAAGAGATTCGTACGCTCCTTCTCCTACTCTTGGAAGAAGCCAAGCGCCGAGGGATTATCGTTTCAATGGATCTCAATCTGAGAACAAAGATGATTTCAGTCCTAGAAGCCAAGTATGAATTTTCTAAGTTTGCACGTTTCGCTGACTATTGCTTTGGTATTGATCCTCTCATGATTGATGACCAAAATCTAGAGATGTTCCCAAGAGACAGAGCCAGCCTAAAAGAGGTGGAAAATCGCATGCGACAATTAAAAGAAGCCTATGGTTTCAAGGCCATTTTCCATACCCTCCGCTCTAGTGATGAACAAGACAAAAATGTCTATCAGGCCTATGCTCTGGGAGAACGATTTGAAGAGTCTGTCCAACTAAAAACTGCAGTCTATCAACGAGTTGGTAGCGGGGATGCCTTTATATCTGGTGCCCTTTATCAACTACTCCATCATTCCTCCTTAAAAACTACCATTGACTTTGCAGTTGCGAGCGCAACTCTCAAATGTACTCTTCCAGGAGACCATCTCTCCACTTCCGAAACTAGTATTGAAAAATTACTGGCAAATGCACAAGATATCATTCGTTAGGAGAATTACATGACCAAATCAGATACGATTATTGAACTAAAAAAACAAAAAATTGTCGCTGTTATTCGAGGAAATACAAAGGAAGAAGGACTGCAAGCCTCAATTGCTTGTATCAAGGGAGGTATCAAAGCTATTGAAATCGCCTATACCAATCAGTATGCAGGGCAAATCATCAAGGAACTTGTAGACTTGTATCAGGACGATCAAAGTGTTTGTATCGGTGCAGGTACTGTGATTGATGCCGTAACTGCTAGAGATGCTATTCTAGCCGGAGCAAATTACGTTGTTTCTCCATCTTTCTATGCTGAAACTGCAAAAATGTGCAATCTCTACAGCACACCGTACATTCCAGGCTGTATTACTCTCACAGAGATAACGACTGCACTTGAAGCTGGTAGTGAAATCATTAAACTCTTCCCAGGTAGTGCTCTCAGTCCAGCATATATCTCTGCAGTCAAGGCACCGATCCCACAAGTTTCCGTAATGGTAACCGGAGGAGTCGGCCTAAACAACATTCCTCAATGGTTCGCTGCTGGTGCAGACGCCGTTGGAATTGGTGGCGAACTCAATAAACTCGCTTCCCAAGGCGACTTTGACCGCATTAGCGAGATTGCCCAACAGTATGTTACACTCAGATAAAATGAAGTGAAAAAAATCCGAAGATGTTTGACCTTCTTCGGATTTTTTCTATTTTCCACAGTTTCATGTGATTCATCTTAGATGATGAACAAATCAGTTATTCTTTCCTCTACGGAATAGATAAGCCGCCCCAAGTAGCAAGAGCCCTAGACTTGCCAAGATTGACTGACCTTCTCCTGTCTGAGGGAGATTCTTTTGATCCGAATGGTTCTTTTCTTCTTCAGATTTTTCCTTTTCTTTTGAATCCTGAGTTTGTGGTTGAGCTACTTGTTCTAACTTTTTAAAGACTTCCTGATCTGGAGCTGATTCCTGGGTTTCAGGATTGTAGTAGGCAACCTTATAGTCATACCCTTCTTTTCGAATGGTATAGACCCCACGTTTCAAGACTTGGAATTGGTTGGAAATAGTAGAAACAGAATCATCATATTTCACAATGCCCCAAACTCCTTGTTTGGCATCATAAACAGACTGAAGGGTCTCATTGTTATCGATGAGACTACTTTCTAACTCTTTTACCATTTGATTGAAGATGGCACAATCCACGTTAGGGATGAGCATATAGTCATAAGAATCCCCATTTTACTTATGAGCCTGACTAATCGTAAGAAATTCATTTTCAACTTCCTTGTCTGACTGTCCTTCATTGATATCCTTCCAAGATCCCTTTTGGACAGTCTTACTCATACTGATTGAACTCTTCTTAAAGAAAAAGTAACCAATATTCTTTTTCGAATCGGACGATTCTAAGAAGACACTTTGGGTTTCAGGATAATCCTTTTCTTGTTCCGTGAGGGAGGCTTCTTTATCATTGACATAGACTTTATATGGAACACTTGATTCCAGTTTTCTCTGGTCAATTGTAGTTGCAGCAGTATCTGTTGAAGTGTTTTGGATATTGCTTCCTAAAAAGGCGATCTTATCCTTCAGTATAAACCAGCTCTTATGAGCAGTCAGTGTTTGATTCCAGTTAGTGAAATCCATGGTTGCTGTCACATTGGCCTCATCTAGTTTGCTCGTTCCAACGAAAGCAGACGGTAGAACTTTACCTGTATCACTATCCGATCTCTTAGCATCTGTTTCTGTCGTACCAGGCATCTTATATGGATTAACTGTTGGCCAATAGCCATCGCTATAGTGACTCAAATCGCCATTGTAAAGATAGAACATCCCATCACTCGTATACCAACCACGTTTGTTTTCCTTGTTCATGTGTTCGTAATTCAAGGTACGACTGGAAAAGAGTGACAAGCCAAATCCAAACCCTTTCTCTGCATTGTACATGGCTGTTTTACCCATCTTATTAAAGGCAGATAGGTAACTGATTCTTGGAACACTTGCGACTCCAGCATCGTTTAACAAAGATTGCATCAAACTGATATCCTTATAAGTCTTCAAATTCTTAAAGACATCATAATAACTATCCGATTGAACAATGGTCTTCACAAGACTCTGCAAACGTTGTTTGGTTTCTCCTTCAGACATATCCGCTATCCGGTGAATCCCTCTTAGCACTTCTACTACGGCCACGTGCCCCTCGCAATTTGCACGACTGATCGAGCGTCCACGACTCATATCCATCAACTCTCCATTCACCAGCAAAGGGGCAAACGATTTATCAATCCAGTGGTACATAGTTTGCATTTTATCTTTATTGATTGGGCTCTTGGTCTTTTGAATGACTGGCAACAGTTGAGACAGGCCAGCAATCAAGAGATCCCCATAAGCACCTGTATAGGCAACATTGGTGTGGTCAATATAGAATCCATCTTGATAAAAACCTTCACCTTGGTCTACCAACTTGAACACTTGCTCAATCGAACGAATGGTAGAAGAAATTTCTTGGTCATCCTTGCGCAGTAAACCAGCTATTACTTTTACCCTTCCCATATCCACTAAGTTTCCACCTAGGGACTTAAATGGGTTATCAGTCGTCTTTCGGAAATATTCGGGATCTGGCGCAAATTTTTCAATCACATCTCTATACTTTTTAATTTCCTCATCAGAGAAGTATTCTTTCATCAGAGACAAGGTATTGTTGATGGCACGAGGTATACTGATTTCATAATCCCGCCAACTCCCAACAATGCTTTTTTCACTATTGTAGACATGTTTATGCATCCATTCCATGGAATCCCTAACTGTTCGAATAACGGTTTCATCCTGATAATAACGAAAAGAAGGATTGGTCACTTGCTTGGTCATCTCCTCCAATTTCCGATAAGTGGCAGTTAGATTCGCAGACGTTTTATAATTTGAAAATTTTTCCCACAAATAGGTGCGGCCCGCCTGACTTGAAATACTGGATAGGCTATCAGCCACCTTTCCTTCCAGTTCCTGGTTTAATTTGGCCATCTGTTCATTTTTAGAATCATAGTATTTATTCCCAGCGATGATACCATTCCAGTCATCCAAACGGGCTGTGTATGCATCCTTAACAGAGGCTAGAATCTTCAAAGGAATCTTTTTCACCTCCTTGCCATTTTTACTGACAATGACATTGATTGTCCCTTCCTTAAGAGGTTCTAAAATTCCATTTTTGACTGAAGCAAAATCAGGATTTTCTACCTTATAAGTATAGTCTGCAAGAGCAAAGACATGTTTTTTCCCAATTGGTAAATCAATCTTTTCCTCGAGCTGTTTATCTGTTTGAGAATCCTCAGAAGGCTGGTCTGCTACCTCTACCAGCTCAATATCCTTAAAAGAAATAGTCCCAGTTCCCGTTTCATAGAATAACTCCAGCTTGATTTTATCAACATCTAAAGTCGGGCTATAGTCTGCTTCAATGGTCTTCCAGTCCTTTGTTCCTGACGTCGTTCCAAAATTCCACAATTGCTTGTCCTTACCACTTTCCTAAATGATACGAACCTTAGCAATCCCGACTTTATTATCTGTTTTAATCTTGAAACGCAGTTTATACTTTTTCTTAGCTTCAATAGGAACCATACGGTGAACCACTGCCCTTAATTTCTCATGGCTTGAGATAGTGATAGCCCCATCCTTAGCCTCAATAACTCGAGTTGAGGTATCTGCAGAACTATTCTTCTGGTCTGCCCAAGCTGACCACCCCTGAGCTTTGCTTCCTGTCCACGGACTGCTTCCGTCCTCCGTCTGACCAAAATCACCATTTTCAACTAAATTTTTGTATCCCTTTGCTGATACTGAACTTCTGGCTTTTCTGAATGGTATTCGTAGTCGTTTCTTTCGCTCCAACTGTCAGATAATGATGTAATAAAAATCCTGATAAAACAAGTGAAGACAAACTCACAATGAGTTTCTTTGTTTTTGTTTGCATGTATACACTCCAATAAATCAATAGGAACTAAATCTCAAATTAGAGATTTATAGCAACTAAGTAACCCGGCTTAATTAAACCACACCATTTTTTTAAGCTGTTCGTAAACGGTTTCTATTGTATCAAGGACCTATTTTTCAACAACATCTTCCATCCGACTCGACGAAAAAAGTAAAAACTGTTACAATGTAGAAAAAGAAAAGAGGCCCTCATGACTTCACTTTATGATTTTTCCGTTTTAGGCCAAAACAACCAATCAACTCCCTTGGAAAGCTATCGTGGTAAGATTCTCTTGGTTGTCAACACTGCTACTGGATGTGGTTTAACGCCCCAGTACCAAGAACTTCAAGAACTCTATGATCACTATCAAGAACAAGGTTTTGAGATTTTAGACTTCCCTTGCAATCAGTTTATGGGACAAGCACCAGGTAGCGCAGAGGAAATCAACACCTTCTGTAGCCTACATTATCAGACCACCTTCCCACGTTTTGCCAAAATCAAGGTCAACGGTAAGGAGGCAGATCCTCTCTATGTCTGGTTAAAAGACCAGAAATCTGGCCCACTGGGAAAACGAATTGAATGGAATTTCGCTAAGTTTCTCATTGGTCGTGATGGAACAGGTCGTTGAACGCTTCTCTTCCAAAACAGACCCCAAACAAATTGAAGAGGCCATACGAACCCTACTATAATTTCACAATCTCACTATGATTAGGTTTCCTTTAGCCTAATGAATAGTGGGATTTTTTGATGGGCTTTGACTTAAATAGAAAAACACCCCATGATATGAAACATGAAGTGTTGTAAAGTCTATGTTGTAGGTGCTTATTTCACATTTTCAATGTGACCAATGATAACAAATACCATACCGAAGCTTCATATACACTAAACAAATGACTTTCTAATTATCTCAATTAGTTTTCGCTAGTAAATATCATTTCCAACAAACGCCCTCTCAATTCCTTATCCTGATGATGCAAGATATTCATTAACTCATGAGAATTTTTCGCATTGATGAATTGATTTAACAATCTATCTTTTAATTCATATGGAAGAGAAGCTGTCTTTAGTAGTCTAAAAACTTCATCATTCAGAGATGGTATTTTATTATCTTTACATTCAAATCTAGCTGTATCATTCTTATTTGGCAATTCAATTATAGACACATTCGTTCCTTTAAAATGAATTCTATGTTTTCTATTGCTTGGAACGATACTAGAATCTCCTTGTAATGCTAACTCTAGCATTCCCATTTCCCAATCGATTGATAATCTTGTTTTATATCTTTGACCATTTTGATCTTCAATCATTTCAAAAGAATGTTGTTTGCCTGGGAATACATACCAATCTACAATTTCAGGTAAATCAACACCCATATCTATCTCGGAACCAACCAAAGGAATGATTGCACCACTTTTTGCAAACACAGGTATAGTCGAAATGTCTCTATAAACACTTAACTTCACACCACCTGTATATTTTTTCTCTGAAAAGAAGTCATACCATTCACCTTCAGGGAACCATACATCCACTTTTGCAGATTGGAATGCCAAATCCATCTTTTCTACAATGGGAGCCACCATCAGTTCTGTTCCAAAAAAGTATTGGTTTGGAACATTATAGCTCTCATCATTCTCTGGGTAGAAATAATACATTGGGCTGATTAATGGGGCACCTTCTTCATGTGTCTTTACATTCATGGTATATAGATATGGAATCATCTGATGTCTCAAACGAAGGTATTTCTTCATAATCTTAGATGTTGTTTCTGAAAAAAACCAAGGTTCTTTACTATTAAAAGGACTTCTAGAACTATGTAATCGAGTAATCGGACTAAAAACGCCAAACTGTAGCCATCTAGTTTGTAGCTCCTCGTCATAATCCCCCAGCATGTGTCCACCGATATCATGACTCCACCAACTATAACCGATGTTAGATGCTGTCGCTGTAAAATAAGGTTGAAATCTTAACGAATTCCAACTAATAATGGTATCTCCTGAAAAACCAACAGGGTATCGGTGACTACCCGGACCTGCATATCTTGATAAAATCAAGCCACCTTCTGCATTTTTACAACTATCCTGATAGTGATAATGGTTTAAAAGCCATAGTGGATCCAACATGCCTTGTGTCCCTTGTTGCCAGTCAATCCACCAAAAATCTACTCCCTGCTTTTCTAGCTCATAATGAACATATTTAAAGTAGGATTCCCTAAAAGAGGGATTAAAAAAATCAAAAATGGCAGGTTCTTCTAATTCTACATTTAACCCTAATCGTTTGGCAACTCGAGGATAAGCTTCTTCATAAGCCCGTATACCATCAGCAGGATGGACATTTAAAGAGAGTTTTAACTTTCTATCATGAAGTTGTTGCAATAACTGTTCTGGATTAGGTATTAAGTTTTTATTCCAACTATATCCTGTCCAGCCACTTCCAAAACGGGCTGGAATTTCAGTTATATGCCAATCCATATCTAACACACCGATAGATAATGGAATTTTCTCTGTTTCAAATCTATCTATTAAATCCAAGTATTCATCTGACGTATAAGGCCAATACCTACTCCACCAATTGCCTAAAGCATATCTTGGCAACAAGGGTGTTGAACCAGTCAAATGGTAAAAGTCTCTGATTGCTCCTCTATAATCATGCCCATAGGCAAAGAAATACAGGTCAATTTGATTTTCTCTCTCAATATAACCAGACTGTTCATCCCAAATAAATCCTTGAGAATCATCCAATAAGGCTATACCATTTCGGCTAATAATTCCATCTTCTAACGAAATTGCTCCATCTGCCTTATCCAAAGTCCGAGCTGTTCCTTTTAACGTTTCAATAGATTCACCAAAATACCAGCGACTACCATATACGGCAAAATTTCCTTTTAATTCTATAAATAAATTTTCGGCGTTAAATTCTCCTTTATTAAAGTGCAAATGAAAATAGTCCGTCATAATATCTAGTACGTTTGATGTCTCGATATAATCTAACGAAACTTGGCCAAAATCTCTATTATAGATAAGTTGTGTCGTTCTATCCTCAAAACTTCCAGTTTGAGAGTATTCTAACCTTACTAACTTGTCTGTTAATACAGAGATTCGATAAAACTCTCCCTTAAAAATTTTCAATTTGGTTTCCTCCTTTTAGTAAATTTCTTTACCTTATCAAACATTTTATTTGTTATCGTTACATTCATCAATCCGCAAAAAGCAAAGCCCCCAAATGTAAATACGTAAATAGCTGTTAAAACTCGTTCTGGACTACTAAAACTCATATACAGTACAGAAATATTAAATAAAACCAACATGATAGCTTGTATTGGATTTAAAAGACAAATTAATACGCTATTTACAATACTATTTTTTAGATTATCTTTAAATAGACCAATATAGGGAAAAATAACACTCATCAAAAGTATTATAACAAATAAAAAGGGCAACACTAACAATAAACTATACTCTGAAAATAAACTTGAATAGCCCCAAAGACAATAGTTCACATATAAAAGTAATTCTATTAGGAGGATAAACAACCAAATAAAAGTTGATTGTTTAAAATTTTGTCTAAAGATCCGAAAATAATGATAAGCAATATCGGTATCTTTACCTTTTAAAATACGATACCACATTGTCGTAAGAGAAGTTAATGATGCCCCAATTGTAACTATTGGAATACAACTAACAATAAATAGAGTATTTAAAATAATTAAATCTGTCAAAAAAGTTAAAATTCTAACCACTTTTCCATCTAATGAAAATAATTTTTGCATAATATATTCTCCATAAAATCAATCGTCTTAACTCTATATTTTAGAATGTCAGTTGCACAAAAATATTACCTAAATTATTTAAAAAACATTTCCAAATTTCTTTAAAAATTAGAATAAAGGAAGCGAGATAATTTGATGTTATCAGTCTCGCTTCCTGTAATTAGCTAGTCCCTTGTTTATACAACCAAGAGTTCATATAAAGTATTACTCTTTTACTTCTTTTTGGTAACGATTATATGCTTCCTGTTGAATCTTCATAAATTCGTCCAATCCCATATTCTTAAGAGTTTCTTTGTATGAGTCCCATTCTTTTTCTATGCCGCCTTCAACTACCCATTTAGATGCTTGTTGTTTGACATAAGATTCAATACTCACATAGATTGATGATAATTTGTTGAGTTCTTCTTGTGAATAAATCACATTAGGGTAAGCTGGCAACGCAAATTGTTTCAAATCTTGGTCCATCTTCAATTTCAATCCATCACCTTGTGTTTGATCGATTTCTACGCGACTATTGATATCATCGCTTACGTATTTAGGACCAAAATCTCGAAGTGAATTAATCCATGCCCATTCATCAGCTGATTTACCATCTTTAGGAGGTAACACTTTAAACTTATCACCATTCTTTTCAGTAGCTATTCCAAATGATCCATAGAAATTCTGAATACTTGCTTCATCTGTATATAATTTATCCAACCATTTCAATAATTTAGCAGGGTTTTTGCTCTTATTTGTAATCAAAATTTCATTGCGACCGTAGTTGTAATGATCTGGATCAGAAAAGACATATTGTTTTCCATCCATACCTTTTAAAGCAGGTAGAGCAATATACTCACTTGAATGTAATCCAAACGTTGCATCTGCTGTCCAACCACTAGAAACACCTACTCTAGATACTCCCTTATCCATACGTTTCGCAACACTCATAGAGGTATCTTCTGTAAAGATTTCCGGATCAATCAAACCTTTTTTATAAGCTTCATGCATTGCTGCAATCCCTTGTTTATAACTTTCCTCTGTACGAAGGTAGACTGGTTTTCCATCTTTTACAGACATTTCATATGTATTATCTGCACCTAAACGATTATTGAACGGAAGAATATATGAAAATGTTGGATCAAAGTTTCCTGCTCCGAATGGAATTTCATCAGAAGCGTCTCCATTTCCGTTCGCATCTTTATCCTTAAATTCTTGTAGTACTTTTACTAAATCATCATAAGTTTCTGGAACTTTTAATCCTAGATTATCTAGCCACTTTTTATTAATAAATAGCTGATTTGCTACAGTAGGGCGCATCGGTAATTTTTTAGGTAGGCTGTAGATATGACCATCTGGTGAAGTAATCATAGCTTTAATCTTAGGTTCTTTCTCCATAGCCTTAGTTAAATTAGGCATGTTTTCCTTGATTAAATCTTCCAATGGGATAAATAGAGATTGGTTCTGAGCAATTTCTGAATCTGTAAATGCATTTGAACCCAAAAATGCATCTGGTAAATCTCCGCTAGCAACCAAAACAGACTTCTTATCTGCCCAATCTGCGGCTACAAGTGTATCCCATTTAACATCGATACCTGCTTCCTTGGCAGAATCTGTTAGAAAACCTTTATGATAATCTTCTCCCCAGTCAGACCAACGAACAGTTGTGATTTTATAAGAATCTTCTCCAGACTTATCGTCCTTATTCGCATTATTGGAATTTGCACAGGCTGTTAAGCCAGCAAGTGTAACTGTTCCTAAGAACAAATATGTAAATGATTTATTTTTCATGATTTTCTCCTATTCTTTCAAGGCGCCAATCATTACGCCTTGATTAAAATATTTTTGAACAAAGGGATACAACAACATAATCGGAGCAGTTGAAATAACAATTGCTGCATATTTCATCATATCAGCTTTGATACGAAGATCTGATGCAACTTCTCCTGTTGCTTGCGATTGTAACATTTGATTACTAATTAGTAAACGTCGTAAAATTAATTGCAATGGTTGTAAATTTTCATTCGTTAAATAAATTAAAGCATTAAACCACGAATTCCAAATACCAACTGCAGTCCAAAGTCCAATAACTGCTATAATAGCTTTTGATAAAGGAACGACTATCTTAATAAAATAACGAATTGTACCACATCCATCAATTTGCGCAGCCTCCCACATCCCGTCTGGAATACTATTATTAAAGAAAGTTCTAGCAACAATAATATTGTATGATGAAACTGCAAAAGGGATTACCATTACCCAAAATGTATCAATCAAGCCTACATTCTTTACTGTTAAGTAGGTAGGAATCAAGCCACCTGATACAAACATAGGGATTATGTATAGAATACTCATCCACTTTCTACCAACTAATTCTTTTCTAGATAAAGCATAACCAGCTGGAATATTGACTACTAAAGCAACTAAGGTACCAACAACAGTATATAAAATGGTATTTAGATAGCTACGTAAGAATAAAGGTTGTTGAATAAGACGTAAATATCCATCTAATTTCCATTCTCTAGGAATAAACCATACCTTTCCATTTGCAACATCTGAAGGATTACTAAAAGATGCAATCACTACAAACCATAACGGATAAACAATTAACAAGATAAGGAAAATTGCTAAACCATAGGTAACTATATCAAATAATAATTCAGAGTTTGTTTTTCTTGATTTATGAAACCATTTCACCTTGAGCACTCCTTCCTTTAAAAAAGACCCGTTCTAGTATATCTTTTCGAGAACCAGTTAACAGATAACAAAATTATTAGATTGACTACGGTGTTAAATAACCCTATAGCTGTCGAATAACTATACTGAAAGTTCACCATACCAACTTTATAAACATAGGTCGAAATTATCTCACTTCCTGCTAAATTAAGAGGATTCTGTAGTAGTAACACCTTCTCAAACCCTACACTTAATAAACTACCTGCTCTTAATATTAATAAAATCATAGCAGTCGGCAAAAGTAATGGTAATTCTATATGCCGAATTTTTTGTAACCTAGAGGCACCATCCATAGTTGCAGCCTCATAATATGTAGGATCAATTGCAGAAAGCGCTGCTAGATAAATAATACTATCCCAACCAATATGTTGCCATACATCACTCCAAACATAAACACCTGCAAAATGACTAGGTTTTGATAAAAAATCTGGAATAGTGATTCCAACAGACTTAAATACATTCGCTAACAAACCACTAGTAGGAGATAAAAATAAGATAATCATCCCACACATAACCATTGTAGAGATAAAATGGGGTAAGTAGGTTGTCACTTGAAATATTTTTCTAAATTTCCCAACTCTTAACTGATTACTAATGATAGCTAGTATAATAGGTAAGGGGAATCCTACTACAATACTATAAAGTGAAATTTTTAATGTATTGAACATAGTTGTCCCGAATTGGAATGATGAGAAAAATTGAGTAAAGTACTTAAATCCTACCCACTGACTAGCAAAGATACCATTGGCTGGTGAATAGTCTTTAAATGCAATAATTAGTCCCAACATGGGAATATAGGAAAATAAAATTAATAGCAATATTGAAGGAAAAAGTAATATATATAACGGAATACTATGCTTTAATTTTATTTTATGAAGTTGAGATGCTACTTTCATGTTTTTCCTCCCATCTGATTTTCTACGATTATTTTACACCATATAGAATTCCCTTAATAGAACTTTTTGGACTAGATTTATCAATTTTTCAGTTTATCATTTCTGAGAACTATTACTTTTCCGACATCTTGATAAAACATATCTGTTTTGTTACATGATATCATATTTTCAAAGTGCTATAATTTTAAGAGGAGAATAGTATATGAAATTAAATCACGACTTATCAAAAAAACATTCCATTCATTTTTTCTTTAAACTCCTACTTGTACTACTATTGATAAATATTTTAATCAATATTGCTATGAGTAACATAACCAGAAATTTTATTAAAAACCAAAATATAGTACACCTACGTAGTTCAATTGAAATTTATGCTGATTCTGTTAATGAGAAATTGCATTCTGTAGAACGCTTTATGTACTCAACAATAACGCATAATGAATCTTTAGAGAAATTAAATCATATACAAACGTTTCTTGAGTATCAAGAAAATCTTAAAAAAGTTCAAACTAGCTTTACAGAGTTTGAATATCAAAATGAAACTCATATGACATTCTTATTAGAAACCGATAGTACTGATTATTTTATAAATGTCTCCAATCTTTATATTCCATATGAAGATTATCTACTGTTAAAATCAAATCTAAAATCATTGCGTAGTGATATAAGTGACCGTAAATGGAAAAATGTAACTACTAAAAACAGCGAATACTTAGTTAAATCTGTTCATTACGAAGGAAAAATCATTTATGCCGTCATATCTTCAGAAGATATCCTAAAACCTCTAAGAAAACTCAATATTGGAAATAATGGTAAACTTTCCCTAAAAGAGCCTAATAATATCCCCTCCGAAAACTACCTGATTCATGCACAAAATGAAAAAACACATTTACCTTTCGATATTTATGTTTTAGTCGATTATGCTGAAGCCTTTAGAAACATTACACTCTTAGAAGTATTTTTATCAGCTGTTCCTATTATTATCACCATTTTATCAATCATCATTATCCTGTATATTCGTCAGTGGATGATTAAACCTATAACAAGACTCACTGAACGACTCTCTCAACTCGGAGACTCCATCCCCCCTTCTGAATTTTTTATATCTGAAGGTATACTAGAAATTGATAAGGCAAATGATAAACTTAATAAAGTAATATTTGACATGCAAGAATTAAAAATACGAGAATACCATTCACAACTAGAACTTAAGAAGATAGAACTTAATTATCTTAAGAACCAAATTCGTCCGCATTTCTACTTAAATATGTTATCAATGATTCATAGTATGCTTCAAACAAAAAACTATAAGGAAATTGAAGAGTTAACTATCCTAACTTCAAATTATCTCCGTCATTTATTTATGGCTAATCAAGATTTTTCAGAACTCAAAGATGAAGTTCAGCATATTAAAGATTATTTAGAAATACAACGAATTCGATATGGAAATAGCATCTACTTTTCACTAAACTACAATGATGACCTACAAAATACTCTTGTCCCATCATTACTGTTACAAACATTTATTGAAAACACAATCAAACACGGTTTTTCATTTCAGGATTTATTTACAATTTTGCTATCGATAAAAAAAGTAAAAACTGAGAACTCAGATTATATTCAGATTTGTATCGAGGATAATGGTCCAGGTTTCTCTGAAGAAATTTTATCAAAACTAAATCAGAAACAGTCTCTAATAACAGAAGATGGACATCATATCGGGATAACAAACACCATCGAACGTTTAAATCTTCTCTATCCCAACGACTATACTATTACATTTGAAAATAATGAAGAAGGTGGGGCTAAAATTCTTTTACTTATTCCATACAAGATTATAGACGGAGGTTATAATGAACATTTTATTAGTTGATGACGATCGCTTTATCATTGAAGCTTTACGAGAGAAAATAAATTGGGCTAAACTACACATTGACACTGTTTATGTTGCCTATAGCCTCACTCAAGCTCAAAATATTATTAGAGAGAATCCTATTGATCTCATGATAAGCGATATAGAAATGCCTCAAGGCAGCGGCCTCGAACTCTTATCGTGGATTAGAAATGAAAAATATGATATAAAAACAATTTTTTTAACCAATTACGCCGACTTCAACTATGCTCAAAAAGCAATTGAATTACAAAGCTTCGAATACTATCTAAAACCCATTAACTTTGAAAAATTAGAATTTATTATTCAAAAAGCCATTAGTAAAATTGAGAATCATAACTTAAACGGAAAAAATGATGCACTTTTACAAATAGAAGATAACTTCTGGTATGATTACCTTAGAAAACCTCAAATTTCTCGCATTGATGAGCTAGAAAATATAGCAAGCAAACAAGATTTTATTCTTCAAAAACACCAGTATTTTTTCCTTGCAGTTTTAACAATAAATCTTAATGAAGAAGATTATTCTGCAGAAACTCCATCATGGACTTCTCAACTAAAAAGAGAACTTCAAAGAATTTCACAACCTTCTTATAAGCTGATAAGTCTATTCAAAATGGAAAGCCAGGTTGATCAATATGTTTGTCTCTTTAGAGTAGACTCATCCAAACGTAGTGACAAATTGGCATATGAGATTCATTCTCAAATTTCTAATAACTTTAGTAAATACTCAAACATTATATATAAGAGTTGCCATAAAATATCCGATATTTTATTTCATACCAAAGAACTCTACACTTATAATGAACAGTATGTTTCTTATTGGAATACTATTACATGTGTTCCACATAGTTTCCCAACTTCTTTCAAAACAGAAACTCTTTCAATTACTTTTTTAGATAGCTTAAGCGAATATGAATTAAGAGAAAAAATTGATTCACTTGCTTACAATTCTCAAATTCCTACTTTCACACTACAACAAATTTTACTAGATTGGACTCAACAAATAGGAATATATCTAGATCAAAATGGAATTTCAGCTCATAAATTATTCCAAAACAGCACTCATGATTTCCTATTCCAACGACGCTTTCATTCAATTGAATCTTTTCAGGATTACTTTGATTATTACTGGTCACATGCTAAGAAATTTGCAACAAACATTGAAAATCAAAAAAATAGTATTCAACGCATCGTCGAATACATAGATCATCACTACTATGAAGATATAAATCGTTCTATATTAGCAGATATGGTTTATCTCAGCGCAGATCATTTAGCTAGAATTTTTAAAAAAGAAACTGGAGAAACTCTTGTTAAATATATAACGGATAAACGCATTAATGCTGCTAAATCTCTCCTATCTCAAACAAATATATCGATATCACAAGTATCTTGTCAAGTAGGGTATGATAATTATTCTTACTTTACTAAAATTTTTAAACAAAGGACTGGACTTTCTCCTGGAGATTACCGTAAAACTTATCAAAACAAAATGTAAGCAATCTAAATCATTGAAATGATAAGTAAAATTCAAGGTCTGTAGTAATTTTTGACATTCTACAGTTTTTCCAAAGATAAGTTAAATGATAATTTTTTAGATTATCATCAGGACAATATCTTTCAGTCTAACATATCTCCAAAAATTTCTTTAAAATTGCTGATAAGGTAACTTCTTAAAAAGTCAGTTTGAGAAAAACATCCAGTAAATATTGCTAGGATGAAACGTATACTATCAAGCTTTTACGCCTGATAGTATGCGCTTTTTATTTGAATACTTGCTACAAAACCTCACAAGATTTACTATTATGCCATAGCAAAATGAACTGCACCCTAAAAGTTAAATAGAAAAAATCTAACTTTTAAGGTGCAGATTACATAAAATATTCTAGTACAATAGAGCATTCTTATCCAGGGTAGTCGAATGTATAAACTCATAACTTGAAAAGAATTTTTTCAAATAACTTCGTTAATTTAGTTTTGTCTCCATAAACTGTACCATCCATATATAAATGATAAATCTCATCATCATCACCAATTGATATTTCACATTCAAAACCTTTCATCAAAGCTAAAGAACGAATAACCTCCCTCTGCGTTCTACCGTTTCCTTCACGGAATGGATGAAAATAATTGAGATTATCTAAAATTTCGACCAATAAGTGAACGACTTCTTTTCTACTATTGGCATTGTCATGAAATCTATCTATCAAATTATTAAGGTAAGTAAGTGCTGTATCGAAAGACTGAATCGGCATAAAAGCATTACCACTTTTTGAAATATTGACTTTTCTAAATTCACCTGCCCAATGATACATATCTTCAAACAAAAATTGATGAATTTTCAATATATCTTCTACACTATAAACTGGGATAGGATTGATAAATAATTTCAAACTCTTACTAGCAACCATACGATATTCAAGATCGCGTGCTTTTTGCTCATCTCGTTCTTCCTGCTTATTTCTTAGAACTGAAGAATCTGGATAGGTATATAAATTATTCGGATCAATATAGTCATAAGAATCATAACATTTACGCTTCATTAAGCCATCCCCAGAGCAAGAGCTTCATCTCGTAATTTTTCAACATCACTAACCGTAGGTCGCCATCCTTCAATCATATTTGTACTTAAAGCATACCAAACACTCTTAAAAACGGAGCGGTTTTCAAAAGCTACTCCCATGATTGTCATCTTTTCTTTATCTATATCTAAGGACATATACTACCTCCTATAGTTACATTATACCATGTTTCTATGTAATTTCTTTTTCATTTTTAACTAATGTACTGTAATCATTTTAGTCATTTTAAAAACGTTTTAAAATTTTTTAGGTTAATCATAATTTTATTTTAAGCTATAAAAAACATCAGGAATAATCATCTTTAATCAACTAACTTATTTACAAATTCTCTATATTTTCTTGCCAAAATCATTAATACAATATATAAGCAAGACATAGAGCGACTATCAAGGTCTGGATTTTCGTCTATTCTACTAATTTCATAAAACAATTGATACGTTGAATTATTCTTTAGAAAATTATCGCTAAACTCCGTTACACCAATAATAGTAACTCCCTTTGCATTTAAT
Source organism: Streptococcus sp. 3705 (assembly GCF_013277145.1). GTDB lineage: Bacteria > Bacillota > Bacilli > Lactobacillales > Streptococcaceae > Streptococcus. The sequence continues at coordinate 61,259 of NZ_VMMJ01000002.1, forward strand.
TTATTTATAGTTGTTTGTATTCCTTTAGTATTTCCACTCAATGATGTAATTATCACTAAATCATCTTTATTCAAATTATCAGCTAGCATGGAAAAATTCGTTTCCCCTGAAACAAGATAATTTGGACGATGACTTAAGAATAATTCATTTGACAACTCTTTCGTAAAATTGTTTTGAGTGAAACCAGTGGCATACAATATTACTTGGGAAGCTTCATAAATTTTTTTTAAAATGGGCAAAAAATCTAATTCTGTAGCAAATCGAAATGTTTTCTGTATATCCATTTGTAATTGAGATAACAAGTCTATTTTATCCACTGATTTTGTTTTAGAGATTGAATCTTGAATCGAATATCTCATATCTGTAAAACCTCTAAAACCAATCTTCTTCGCTAATCTCAAAACAGTGCTTTTTGAAGTTAATAAAAGTTCTCCTACTTCTACTATCGTTTTTGATACAATTAATTCTTTATGTTGAACAATGAACTGCAACATCTCTTTTTCACTCATTGTTAAACTATCATAGTTAACTTCAACATGCTGTTCAAAATTCATTTTTTCATCCTTTTTATTTACATCATTATTTTCAAAATCGGTGTTGTTATTAAAAGTGCATATCCATTTGAAAATCCTATAAAACAATTTAATTCTATCATAAACAAACATAGAATTAAAGATAAAACATCTTCTTCATAGATTATATACATCCGAACTCATATTTGATTGAATTAGGCTTCAATAAATAAGTTAGTAGAAGAAACAAAATCAAAAAACGCACAATATCAAGTTTAAAAAAATTTGATATCATACGTTTCCTCATGAATAGATTTTATAAATTCCCTATTTCAATTGAATTTTGCTCTAGTATTTAAACTTAATAGTATTAGCTCTCACTATACTCGACAAATAGGTTCTATTCAAAGTTTTGCAAAAATCTTTATTGTTCTATTAAGAAAACTTGAGCCTCAAAAGGTTTCAATTCAAAAAATTTTGGAAGTTGTTTAAGTTCTGATTCATAATTTCCAATTAAATATTTTACTTGACTACCAATCAGATTCGATGGTACTTGTGAGGTAGTAGGTTGTTTAGAGAATGAACACACAATTAACAAAATTTGTTTATTATATTCCCGTACATAACTAAAGACATCACTATCTTCTTCGTTTATCAATTCATACTTCCCATGAATTATAATTGGGTAATCACGCCTCAAGCTGATTAATTTTTGATAATAATAAAAAACTGAGTTTGAATCTTCAAGACAGGCTTCTGCATTTATAGAAGAATTGTCTGGAGAATACTGTATCCAAGGGTTTCCACTTGAAAAACCATATCCTTCTTCTTTATTTCCATTCCATGGGAACGGTGTTCTCGCATTATCTCTAGATTTTAAATAAATTGAATTATTTATATAAGATGAAGATTCACCATTTTCCTTCATAAGTTCATAAAAATATTTAGTCTCGATATCTTTGTAATTCTCTACAGAATCAAAATGAACATTCTTCATCCCCAACTCTTCACCTTGAAAAACATACGGAGTTCCCTTCATCATATGCAATAAGGTAGCTAACATCTTTGCTGACTGTACCCTAAATTCACCATCATCACCAAATCGAGTGACAGCTCTTGGTTGATCGTGATTACTCCAGTATAGTGAATTCCACCCTTTTTCTAACTTCAATTGCCACTCTGTTAAAACTGATTTTAAATCACTTACTTTAAAGCGTATATCTGAGAACTTACCATATCTACCATAATCCAAGTGCATGTGATCAAAATGAAACACCATATTCAATTCTTCATTTTCGGGCAGAGTATACTGCAAAGCTTGATCACTGTTTGTATTTGGAGCTTCACCAACTGTCATTACATTATATCGGCTTAGAACTTCCTGATTTAGTTCATGTAAAAACTCATGAACTCGTGGGCCATTTGAAGCTCCTACATAATAAGATTTAGTGTATGGAACTCCACCCGGTGCGTCAGGATAGTCCTGCCTTTTACTTATCAATGTAATTACATCCATCCTAAAACCATCAATTCCTAAATCAAACCATTCGGTCATCATTTTTTGAATTTCTTGACGTACCGTTGGATTTTCCCAATTTAAATCTGGTTGTTCCTTGGCAAAACAATGTAAATAATATTGATTTCGTTCTGGAACATACTCCCATGCAGATCCACCAAAAGTGGAACCCCAATTATTAGGTTCGCTACCATCTGGCTTAGGATCTTTCCAAATATAGTAATCAGAATATGGATTATTTTTATTTTTTCTAGATTCAATAAACCATGAATGCTTATCACTGGTATGATTCACAACCAAGTCCAGAATAATCTTTATTTCTAATTTATGAGCTTCTGCTAATAATTCTTGAAAATCTTCCATTGTCCCATAAATTGATAGGATTCTTTCATAATCACTGATATCGTATCCATTATCCACCAATGGTGATTCATAGATAGGATTAAGCCAAATAACATCAATTCCTAACTTATGGAGATACGGTAATTTTTCTTTTATTCCATTCAGGTCTCCTACACCATCTCCATTTGAATCCTTAAAACTTTGAGGATAAATTTGATAAACAACACTATTTTTCCACCAAGCATCTGCCATCACTCATCATCCTCATCAGTCACTTGATTATATATATCATTCACAAAAAGTAATTGATTCTTTGCTTCATCAATAGACTTTCTAATTAACTCTTCAGATAAATCTTCGCTTTCAATAGATAACAAAAGCGTCATAATAATTGGTAAATTCATCCCTGTTACAAGAAACAAATTTCTTTTGCTCATATACCTAATAAAAGTTTGATTCACCGATCCACCAAGCAAATCTGTAAAAATCAGAACTTTTTCGTCAACGGGATAACTTTCTAAAAGTTTTGAAATTTCGTCTTCAATTGGCTCATTATTAATATAGGCTGCAATTACATCAATTTTTCCAATAGATGGGATTAAGTACTCTATAGTATCCTTCATCCCAGTTGCAAGATGATGATGACTTGCAATAATAACTTTTGTCATATTTTCTCCTTTTAATTAACTGATAAAATGCCAAAGTAAGACAGAATTAAAGATAGAATAATAATTCCAAAAATAATTTGAATTACGGATAACTTCTTATTCGCTAACAATTTGTAAACTAAATAAGTCATCACTGCAGGTAATAGCGCTGGCATGATTTTATCAAGAATATCGTCTTGAATTACTAGCTTAACATCTCCTGTAGTAAATACTGTCGAAATCTTCATTTTAACTACAGATGGGATTAAAGCTCCAACAACCGTTAAACCCATGATTGAAGCAGATTCAGTAAAAATATTTAATTTTTCACCTAATCCGGTTATCAACTTCAAACCAGAATCATATCCGATATCAAATAATTTAAATCGGAAAAATAGGAAGAAAACATTCAAAACTAACCAAATTATTGCACCAATTGGATTCCCTTCTAATCCCATATATGCTGCAATTGAGCCCATGATTGTTGGATATAATACCCAAATTAAGGTATCACCTACACCAGCAAGTGGTCCCATCATACCAGTTTTAAAATTTTGTACCGTATCTAAAGATTCAACACCATCTTTTTCTTCCATTGCTATACTTGCACCTAATAAGATATTAGCCATCCAAGTAGTAGTATTAAAATACTTAAAATGATTATTCAATGATGCAACATATTCATCATCATTTGGATAGATTTTTCTTAAAACTTTATTTAATCCATAAACAACTGCTGGTCCCTGTTGATTCTCATAATTAAAAGTGTTACATGCCATAAACATATATCTGAACGCGGCATTACGAATATCTTTTTTTGTTATTTTTTGTTGTACATCATTCATCAAAGTCATCTCCAAATTCTTCAGCTCCGGCAACTGTTGAAGAGACAACAGTTGATACATTTTTATTCATAGTAAAATAGTAATATGCAATGGCAAAACCAGCAAGAGAAATTCCTAAAATTGGTAAATTCAAATATGCTGCAAGGATAAAGCCAACAATAAGCATGCTTAAATATTTTTTAGTAGGCATCACCTGTAATAGAATCGCGATTCCGACAACAGGTAGGATACTACCTGCAATAGATAAACCATTAGTGAACCATTCTGGTACACTATTCAAAATTACATTTACAATTTTATCTCCAAAAATGACACAAAGAGCTGTCGGAATTGCTGTTGATAAACCAAAAATAACCGGTCCAATCCAAAAAATTCGATTCATCTTAGTAAACTTTTTCTCATTAGCTGCCTTCTGAGCTGCGTGGGTTACATATGTATTAAGTATTTTTGCTAAAACATCCAACTGAATCCCAAGCATTCCAACAGGAACTCCTACTGCTAAAGCTACAGCTTTTGCAGACTCTACATTACTTGTTGTTTTAATCGCAATAAAACCACCTACTAATGCTGCTAGTCCCCAGTTTGGTACTGATGAACCACCAATGTTTGCAACACCTAATGCCATCAATTGGAATGTTCCACCAATAATCATTGCTGTTTTCATATCTCCCATAATAATTCCAACAAATAATGAAACCATTATAGGAAACCAAGTACTTAGTACCAATCCTTGTTGATCTAGTACTACCCAAAACGACAATAAAATAATAAGTAAACCTTGAATCACTTCCATAGTATCATCTCCTATTTAATATACTTTTCTAAATTTTCCTCTGGATCAGAAGGAACAAAATGGAATGTTACCTCAACACCAAGTGTTTTTAATCTTTTCAAATCAGCAATTTCTTTTTCATTGACAGATACCATCTTCTTGACTGTTTTTTTTCCTTCACCATCAAACATTATTCCAACGTTAACTTTTGGTATCTTTACTCCACCTTCAACCAATGCCACCAATGTTTCAGGTTCTCGAACAATTAGTAAAACATTATGATTATCATACTTGCCATCTGCAAAATTTGTAATCGCAGTATCTGTATCAATAATTGACATTCCAGTTCCTGCAGGTTTACTCATCCTCATAGCAGCCTTTTGGACTTCGTCCTTACTTACTTCATTATCTACTACCATCAACCTTTTGGCATTTGTAGCCCCCGCCCATTGTGTTACCACAATACCATGAATCATGCGTTGATCAATTCTCGCTAATACTACTGACATATAGCTTCTCCTTTTTTTAGTTATGATAGAATTATAAAACACGAAAACGCTTAACACAAGATGTTATAAGCATTTCGGGAGATGTATTGAAAAGTTGGGATAAGTAGCAAATTAGTGAGAAGTTTCCCGACATAAGTAATTTATGTATCTCTTATCTTTTTCCTTCATTTGATTATTAGTATTCAAATCGAAATATTATTAAAGGGTTATCACTTTTTTAGTTTTCCGAGCTTATGTAATTGAGAAATATGAACTACTGTATCATAAAGATGATGTACAGTTTAGCAACAAATGTACAGTTTCTTCGTACCAGTTCAAATGATTTTGTTATCGTCGTTTTCTATTTGAAGATATTATTTCTAAATATTTGTAAATAATAAAATACATTCCGCTTTATTTCTAAATATTTGAAAATAATCTTCATTTGTATTATACTATCTTTGAGGTATCTTTTATGAACTATATTAAAAGACCACATTATTTAGACTTTTTAAGAAGACATTGTGACCGACAAATCATTAAGGTTGTGAATGGAGTTAGACGAGCTGGTAAATCTGTTCTCTTTCAACTCTATAAAGAGGAGTTACTAGCAACTGGGGTAGACGAGGATCAGATTATATTCATCAATTTTGAGGATCTAAGTTATTATGACCTGCGACATTTTCAAACATTATTCACTTATATAAAAGGGCAGTTAGTTGGAGAGAAAACATACTATATCTTTTTAGATGAAATTCAACATGTTGAAAAATTTGAACTGGTAGCAGATAGTCTATTCATCTTGCCAAATGTTGACCTCTATTTGACTGGATCAAATGCCTACTTTATGAGTAGCCAATTAGCTACAAACTTGACTGGTCGGTATGTTGAGATAGAGGTTCTTCCTTTGTCATTTGAAGAATATCTATCAGGTCAATCTCTCTCAGAGAATCTGAATACAACAGAAGTTTTTAACAATTATCTCTTTAGTGCTTTCCCTTACTTATTGCAAACATCATCTTACGCTGAAAAAATTGACTATCTCAGAGGAATATATAACTCCATACTGTTAAATGATATTGTCACTAGATTGGGAAATCCAAATCCTACTATTATTGAGCGCATTGTCCGAACCCTTCTCAGTAGTACAGGTAGCTTAATATCAACAAATAAGATTCGCAATACCCTGGTCAGCCAAAATGTTTCAATCTCCCATAATACTTTAGAAAATTATTTGACGACTTTGACAGACAGTTTACTTTTTTATTCCGTTCCACGTTTTGATGTAAAAGGTAGAGCATTATTGCAACGCTTAGAAAAATATTATCCCGTTGATTTAGGTTTACGACACCTCTTATTGCCAGACCCCAAAGAAGATATTGGGCATATCTTGGAAAATATTGTATATTTGGAATTAAGACGTAGATATTCACAAGTATATGTTGGTAATTTAGATAAATATGAGGTTGATTTTGTTGTTGTAACTGATCTTGGTCACTACGCTTATTATCAAGTCAGTGAAACAACACTTGCTCCAGAAACACTAGAAAGAGAACTTAGACCACTAGAAGCCATTAAAGATCAATTCCCCAAGTATCTATTAACAATGGATACGATTCAGCCAACAGCAAATTACAATGGAATTGAGAAAAAAAATATCATAGATTGGTTACTAGAAAAATAGATAAATATAAATCATACAGCTAACTAGATTTGCAACAGTCTGTTATCAATGATTCTACCCAAATCCTAACAAGATATAAAGAATTTAGAACACATTATCTAATACAGACACTTGAAGGATAAAATGGAATCTTTAACTTCTGTAAGAACTATTATTACTTAAAATGATGAATCTCCATAGAATTAATGAAACTATAAATCAAACGGAACTATAATGAAAAAGAGACCAAGCAATCAGGCTTTAAAATCCTAAAAACGCATAGTATCAGGTGTTGAAAAACTTGATATTATGCGTTTTATTATGGAAATATTTGCTTCATTTTCTCCTGAAATAGAGTTTTTGCTAGCCTATTTTCTCTATTTCTAATGACTTACTTCAGCTTCTTACCTCTTGGAAAGAGCAACAAAAATATGAACTAGCAAAATTTGGTATCATCAGTAACCCAGAACAATTTGTTTTTACATATATCGATACAAAAGGAAATATCAATAAGCCTTTACATGCTGACTATCTAAACAATAAAATGATAAGCATTAGAAAGCGACATAAAGAGCTGGCACATGCTACACCTCATAAACTGCGACATACAGGAGCGACACTTGCCAAACAAGAGGGAATGAGCTTAGAAGCTATTTCTGAAGCTTTAACACACAGTGACACAGGAACAACACAGATTTATGTAAATACCTCTAATGTAGTTCCTATGACAGTAGGTGAATTTGCTTTAAAGTCTCTAAAACAATAAGGTGAAAATAAGGTAAACTTTGAGGTGAACTTTTTCAAAAAACATAAAAAAAGCACCCCTGAGGTAAACTCTTGAGTGCTTTGAAACGTTGATATAATCGTATTGATTAACGTTTTGAGGCAACTGACCTTGTCAGGTTGCAGCCACATTTGTAAGCGACTAAAGTCGCAACAACTGTGTCAATTGCACCAATTTAGTAAAAAAGTACAAAAAAGAACACCCCGAAAGGTGCTCTTTGTAAGTACAGTAATTCTTTCGAATTAACGTTTACTAAATTGTGATGCTTTACGAGCTTTCTTAAGACCTGGTTTCTTACGTTCAACTTTACGTGAGTCACGTGTAAGAAGTCCTGCGCGTTTCAATGAATCGCGGAAGTCTGGGTCTACTTGAAGAAGGGCACGAGCGATACCGTGACGGATAGCTCCTGATTGACCAGCGTATCCACCACCTACAACGTTAACGAAAACGTCGTATGAACCTGCAGTTGAAGTAACTGCGAATGGTTGGTTGATGACAAGACGAAGGTCAGCGTGTGGGATGTACTCTTCAACATCTTTTTTGTTAACAATGATTTTACCAGTTCCTGGAACAAGGCGAACGCGTGCAACAGCGTTTTTACGACGTCCAGTACCTGCATATTGTGCTTGTGACATACTTTATTGTTCCTTTCCTTAGATAAGTCCTGAAATATCAAGAACTTCTGGTTGTTGTGCAGCGTGAGTGTGCTCAGCTCCAACAAATACTTTCAACTTCATACCTTGAGCGCGTCCAAGAGTATTGTGTGGAAGCATACCTTTAACTGATTTCTCGATCAAACGTACTGCATTTTTAGAACGAAGTTCACCTGCAGAGATTTGTTTCAATCCACCTGGGTGGTTTGAGTGAGTGTAGTAGATTTTATCAGTTGCTTTTTTACCAGTCAATTTAACCTTTTCAGCATTGATAACAATCACAAAGTCACCTGTATCAGTGTGTGGTGTAAATGTTGGTTTGTTTTTTCCGCGAAGTACGCTAGCAACTACTGCAGAAAGACGTCCAAGTGGTACATCAGTTGCGTCAACTACGTACCATTTACGTTCAACTTGGCCTGGTTTAGCCATAAATGTTGTTTTGTTCATGATTTCTCCTATATATAGTTCGATTTTTGTTTACGGTGATGGGTGTTCCTTCCCATCGAAAAGTATTTGGAAGGTTCCGGGGCCTTTCAAATGGGGTAAACAATACCGCCTACTATAATACCAAATTTCACCCCTAAAAGTCAATAGATATGAAAAATATTTTTCTAAAATTCCACTCTTTTTATCTCTAAAAAACCTCGCTTTCGCGAGGCTCTTCTATTTATAAGCTAAGGCACGTTTAAATGTTTTCCAAATCCCTAAATCATCCGTTTGAAGGACTAGGCTAGCATACATGCGTCCGATAAATCCTGTTGCCACCACTGCAAAAATCACTGTAATAGCAAGTGAAATCCACGCTTCTGCTCCCCCTGCATAGCCATTAATGGTTCTAAATGGCATGAAGAAGGTCGAAATAAAGGGAATATAAGAACCAATTTTCAAGATGAGATTGTCACCAGCTGCACCTAAAGCTGTCACTCCAAAAAAACCACCCATAATCAAAATCATCAAAGGCGACAAGGCTTTTCCTGAATCCTCAGGACGAGAAACCATAGAACCTAGAAAGGCTGCCAAGACGACATACATAAAGAGACTGACCAAAATAAAGAGCAATGTATTCAATGAGAATGCATCTCCCAAGTGATTCAAAATACCAGACTGTGCCAAGATTGGTAGGTCTTTAAAGAGAAGAATGGCAGCAAGTCCACCTACAACATAAATCCCAATATGCGTTAAAATTACCAGAAACAGAGCCATCATCCGCGCATAGAAATAGTGACTAGCCCTTATGCTAGAAAAGACGACTTCCATAATTTTGGTGCCTTTTTCACTGGCAACTTCCTGAGCCGTTACACCCGCATAGGTAATCAGAATCATATAAAGAAAGAATCCTAAGGCTCCTGCTGCCATTGTTTGAATAAACTTTTTATTTTCCTTGGCTTCATCAATCTTTTCTGTGAATTGAATTGTCTGCGCTAAGCGTTTTTCCTGCTCTTGAGACAAGGAGGCCGTTGAACGATTAAGCTGATTTTGCAGTTCATTGAGTGTACCTGTAACTGCAAATTTAATTCCATTTTCAAGCGATGTCTCGCCATGATAAACTGCCTTCAAGACACTATCTTCTTGATCAATAGTCAGATAGCCTTTTAATTTTTCATCTTTAATCGCTTCTTTGGCACTTGCTTCGTCTTTATAGTCAAAGTTAACACCATTTACATTCTTCAGTCCTTCTGCTACAGACGGCACTGTTGTCACTACTGCCACTTTATCATTTTTAGCCATTGAAGAGCCTTGGAGATAGCCAATTCCTCCAGAGAGACCGATAAACAAGAATGGTGAAATCACCATAAAGAAGAAACTCCACGATTTGACATGTCGAAGATAGGTTTCCTTCATTACAACCCACATATTTCTCATACTTCCACCCCTGATTCTAGTTTAAAGATTTCATCGATTGTTGGCGCTTGCTGGTCAAAGGTTGCGATATATTGCCCCTGAGTCAAGATTGGGAAGAGTTCCCTTCCAGCGCTCTCATCCTCCAAAATCAATTTCCAACTGCCTTGTTTGGTCAAGCTCACCTGTTTAACATGAGGAAGGTTTTCCAATTCTTCCTTGCTTCGTTCACTTGAAACAAAGAGACGTGTTTTCCCGTATTGATTGCGGACATCCTGAACTGGTCCATGCAAGACCACACGGCCATCTCGAATCATGAGAATATCGTCACAAAGCTCCTCGACGTTGGTCATGACATGGTCAGAAAAGATAATGGTTGCCCCACGTTCTTTTTCTTGAAAAATGACTTGTTTGAGCAATTCTGTATTGACTGGGTCCAATCCACTGAAAGGCTCATCCAAGATAATCAAGTCTGGTTCATGAATCAGAGTAATGATGAGCTGAATCTTCTGCTGATTTCCTTTTGACAGACTCTTGATTTTATCTGTCAGCTTCCCTTTCACTTCCAACCTCTTCATCCATTGAGGAAGTTTTTCCTTAACTTCCTTGGCATCCATGCCCTTTAGAGTCGCCAAGTAACGAACTTGTTCAAGGACTGTCAATTTAGGCATGAGACTGCGTTCTTCAGGCAGATAGCCAATCCGAGCGTAGGTCTCCTGACGGATATCCTGACCATCCAGACTGATTTCTCCTTGATATTCTAAAAACTTCAAAATACTGTGGAAAATCGTTGTTTTCCCAGCACCATTTTTTCCGACTAATCCCAAAATACGACCTGGTCGCGCTTGAAAGTCAATACCAAACAAAACTTGCTTGGATCCAAAACTTTTCTCTAGACTTCTTACTTCGAGCATCTTTAACCTCCGAAATGTCTTGCACTCATTATACTCCTTTTTGATAGCCTTTACAATGATTTCTGTCCATTTTTAGAAGACTAATGCTATGTAAAATATGGCATGGAGCGTTTTTAGTGATAAATCCATTATACAGTAGTAAACTTAATTTATCCACTCTGCTCCTCAACTGTCTATTTTTGATCCTGAATTGTTATTTGAAAAGAAAAAATCCACCCCGGAGGATGGATTGATATTTTAACGCACTTCTGCATTGACTTTTTCTTCGAGAGACGCTTGGATTTTTTCCATATAGCGTGCGACTGCTTCGTCCGTTAAGCTATCTTCTGGATTTTGGAAGGTCAAGCTATAGGCCATTGACTTCATACCAAGTCCCAATTTTTCGCCTGAGAAGACGTCAAAGAGTTTGATATCTGTCAAACGTTTCACACCGGCAGCTTGGATAGCATCCACAACTTCTTGGTGAGTCACTTCTGCCTTGAGGAGAAGGGCAACGTCACGGCTAACTGCTGGGAATTTCGTGATTTCCACAAATGGAGCAGCTGGCTGAAGCTCTGCTTCGATGGCTGAAAGGTTGAGCTCTGCTACATAAGTTTCTGGAATATCGTAAGCCTTGGCAGTGACTGGATGCACTTGGCCAAGGAAACCAAGAACTTGGTCACCGAGTGAAATCATAGCTGTACGACCTGGATGAAGGCTAGCGATTTCAGATGTTGCTGTATAAGTCACTGCAAGTCCCAAACGAGTAAAGAGCGCTTCAAGGATTCCCTTAGCATAGAAGAAATCAACTGGAACTGCTGCTGTTTGGAAATCTTTTTCAGCAACCAATCCTGTCAAAGCAAAGGCAAAGCTATTAATCTCATTTGGAAGTTCTTCTTTTGGATTGCCTGTTTGTTCAAAGACTTTTCCAATCTCGTAAAGAGACAAGTTTTTGTTCTTACGAGCCACATTGTAAGCAACTGTATCTAGGATACCAGAAATCATATTTTGACGGAGGACTGAACGATCCACGGTCATTGGCCACATGAGTTCAGTAAGGTTACTTGGTTGAGCCGTAAACTCAACTGCTTTTTCAGGAGTTGTCAAAGCGTAGGTGATGATTTCTGTCAAACCTGCCCCTTCAGCAATAGTACGAACTTGACGGCGGAGTTTTTGTGTGGCTGTCAATTCACCAGCTGTACCGTCATCTTTTGGAAGACTGGTTGGCAAGCGATCATATCCATAGATACGAGCGATTTCTTCAAAGAGGTCTGCTTCGATAGTGATATCCCAGCGACGACGTGGAACGCTGACTGTAAAGCTGTCTGCATTTCCAGAAAGGCCAAATCCAAGACGACGGAAGACGTCTTCTACATCCGCGTAAGAAAGTTCTGTACCAAGGACACGGTTAACATCAGCAAGGGTTGAAGAAACTTCCACATCAGAAGTATCAAGTTCACCTGCTGAAACGATGCCTTTGCGCACCGTCGCACCTGCAAGTTCTGCAATCATGCTAGCCGCCGCATCAAGGGCTTCGTTAACAGTTGCCACATTAATGCCTTTTTCAAAGCGAGAAGATGACTCAGAACGAAGATTCAGGCGACCACTGGTCTTGCGGATAGATTTTCCGTTGAAGACTGCAGCTTCAAGGACGACACGACTAGATTTCTCAGAGATTTCTGTTGCTTGACTGCCCATGACGCCTGCAAGGGCTACTGGCTTGTCTGCGACAGTTATAACTAAGTCATTCACGTCTAAGTCACGTTCTTCACCATCTAAAGTCACCAATTTTTCACCAGCACGCGCTTCACGCACACGGATGTCAGTCCCTTCAAAGGTGTCCAAGTCAAAAGCATGCATAGGTTGACCAAAGTAGAGCAGGATATAGTTGGTCACGTCCACTACGTTATTGATTGGACGGATACCTTCATTCATAAGAAGATTTTGCAACCATTGTGGACTTGGTGCGATAGTCACATTGTCCAAGATACGAGCGGCATAGTAAGGCGCCTTGTCTGTCTCAATGCTGACAGAAAGAGCATCTGCTGCAGCTTGGTCAGTTTCTGAAAGAGTAAATTCTTTAAAGTTGACTGCCTTGTCATAGATGGCTGCCACTTCGTGAGCCACCCCACGCATAGAAAGGGCATCTGCACGGTTAGGTGTAATTGAAAGTTCGATGATTTCATCATCCAAGTCTAGATATGAGAAGACTTCCTCACCTGGAACGGCATTTTCTGGCAAGATTTGGATGCCATCTGCGAATTCCTTAGGCACAACTGAGTCAGAAATTCCCAATTCACCAAGTGAACAGATCATCCCAAGTGACTCAAGACCGCGGATTTTCCCTTTTTTGATTTTGTAGTTGTCAGCGATGCGAGCTCCTGGAAGAGCCACCATAACCTTGATACCAGCACGCACATTTGGGGCACCACAGACGATTTGACGGGCTTCTTCTTCGCCAACGTTAACCTGACAAACATGGAGGTGAGTTTCTGGCACATCTTCGCAAGACAAGACCTCACCTACGACAATTTTTGAGAGACCAGCAGCAGGTGATTCGACACCTTCGACCTCGATCCCTGTAGTTGACATTTTTTCAGCCAACTCTTGTGATGGCACATCAATGTCCACCAATTCTTTTAACCATTTATAAGATACAAGCATAATTTAGTTCTCCAGAATGACAGTTGCCACTCTAGTTCTTTTCCTTTCCTATCATTTCAATAGAAGAATCATCTTCTTACCTTAATTTCTTTCTCAGTAACCAATCCGTGTCTACTTTTTGACCAACCATAAAATGATGTTGGCTAAATTTTTCAAAACCATATCGATTATAAAACGCTTGAGCTTTTGTATTATGCTCCCAAACACCTAACCAAACCCAGGAAAAACTATTTTTTGTAGCAAGTTCAAGAGCGAATTCAAACAGTTGCTTACCTAGTCCAAATCCTTGGAATTTTTGTAGCACATAGAGGCGTTGAATTTCAAAAGCATCCTCTAATTCTCTCTCAGTCTGAGCACTTCCCCAGTTGACTTTGAGAAAACCAGCTATCTCATCTTCATGCATAATGAAATAGGTTTCGGAGTCAGGATTTTCCAACTCAGTTGACAAAGTTCTCAGACTATAAGCCTCTTCAAAGTATTCCTGTAACTGCTCTTCCGTATTATCATGAGCAAATGTTTCATGAAAGGTTTGTTTGGCAATTTTGGACAACACCTCAACATCTGCCATTTCTACTTTTCTAATCATTATTTAAACTGTTCTGAGAAGCGGACATCTCCTTGGTAGAATCCACGGATATCGTTGATTCCATAACGGAGCATAGCTACACGCTCTTGTCCAAGACCAAAGGCAAAGCCAGAGTAAACAGTCGCATCGATGCCACTCATTTCAAGGACACGTGGGTGAACCATACCGGCCCCCATAATTTCGATCCAACCAGTTTTCTTACATACGTTACAGCCTTCTCCACCACACTTGAAGCAAGAAACATCCACCTCAACAGATGGCTCTGTGAATGGGAAGTAAGATGGACGCAAACGAATTTGACGCTCTTCACCGAACATTTTTTGGACAATCAACTGAAGGGTTCCTTGAAGGTCAGCCATAGAGATGTTTTTCCCAACAACCAAGCCTTCAATTTGGTGGAACTGGTGACTGTGGGTCGCATCGTCCGTATCACGACGGAAGACACGCCCTGGCGAGATCATCTTCAAAGGACCTTTTGAAAAATCATGGGCATCCATAGCACGCGCTTGAACTGGAGACGTGTGAGTACGGAGTAAGATTTCTTCTGTGATATAGAATGTGTCCTGCATATCACGGGCTGGGTGGTCTTTGGGAAGGTTCATACGTTCAAAGTTATAGTAGTCTTGCTCCACTTCAAAACCATCCACGACTTGGTAACCCATCCCAATGAAAATATCTTCGATTTCCTCACTGGTTTGTGTCAAAACATGACGGTGACCAGTCGCAACTGGACGACCTGGAAGTGTCACATCGATACTCTCGCTAGCCAGTTGAGCCGCGACTTTCTTTTCTTCCAATAGTTTAGCTGTTTCTTCAAAAGCAGCTGTCAAGACATCACGAGCTTCATTGACGTGTTTCCCAATAATTGGACGCATCTCAGCAGAGACATCTTTCATCCCTTTGAGGATTTCAGTGAGCGAACCTTTTTTACCAAGGACTGAGACACGCAATTCTTGCATCTCTTTTTCATTTTCAGCAGTAATCTGCTTCAAGCTAGCCAGCGTTTCTTCGCGAAGCGCTTTTAATTGTTCTTCAATAGTTGACATAATTCCTCCATCAGTCGCTCGTAGATAAAAAGAAAACCACATGCCAAAAACTCCACTCGGAGCGTTGACACGCGGTACCATCCGTTTTCATCTGACAAGTCAGACCTTCATTTCTAAATCCATGCGCAAGTGAATTCACCCAGCTTTCATATAGAGAGCTTGCAGTCACGGCTCTCCTCCCTGATATACTTCCCTTGAGTTACTAGTCTTGCAGATTTCTATTCAATTACTACATAGTTTATCAGATTTTTAGTTAAAAAACAAGTTAGATTAGACTAATTTCAATATAAAACTCATTCCTTTTTCTGTTGCTCCATTTTCCACAAATCCAAGCGACTTGAAACACCTCCTAGAAGCATGATTGTAGGTGTAGATTTCCTTGACTCTCAATTCTTTCCATCCTTTTACTCGAGCCAATTCAATCAAAGCACTTAGAATCTTTTTTCCAAGTCCTCGATGTTGGTAATCGGAATTCCCAATCACAATGGGGAGATTATCCTGAGATAGTGTAACATCCCCAATTGGAAACCATTCCCCCTTCTCCTTGACTTCAATCCAAAAAAGTTCACCATGCTGATCCAAATGGGAATACATAGCTTCCAAAGTTTCTTGACTATAAGGTCTCTTCACACCATCTACGAGGTGAACCAAGTTCACATCCTGATACCAAGCAAAAGCTTCTTCACAATGATTGACCTTATAATAAGGAACAAGACGCAGTGCATTATCTATTTGTAAAATCCGTTTCATCTGCTTTCCTTTTCAACAAAAGAGTTGCTGCTTGATTAAAACCATCACACCAGTTATACCATTTTGCTTCATACTCATTTTTAGCTAAGATATGATTTTTTAAATCCAGAACAGAGTAAATTTTTCTTTCTTCGCAGGCTTGCGCATAGAGATGATATAGTTCATCACCACCATCTCTATCCCACTCAGCAGAAATCGTATCCCTACCTGCCAATAAAGTCTGATAAGCCCTGTGATGCCCATCTGTAATCAACAAGCAGTTTCTTTTCTGATAAGTATAGTTGAGTCGGATGAAGATCTGCTATATTGACTTTCATTTCTTTCTCCTCAAAGGAATTTGATATTCACTTCTGCTTACCTTTAAATCGCCATTGGAAGCGGAGCTTGTCATAGAAGGGAAACTCTATAAACAGGACTCCCAAGCCGACACAGAGACTGGCAAGGACATCTGATGGGTAATGAACTCCCAGATAGACCCTCGATACCAGCACACTGACTAGGTAGAGACCTAGCACGATTTGCACGATTTTTCTCCAGACTGGATCTTTCATCCGTTGACTGAGGATGACAATCAGAGTGCCGACCATCAAGGTTACAGCCAGAGAATGCCCACTTGGAAAAGAAAATCCCTTCTCCTCTACCAAGTGTAAGATATCTGGCCGTGGGCGCTGGTAGATATTTTTAAAGGTCACGATTAAAAGACCTGCCAAAGACAGATTTCCCAGCATGAAGAAACTTTCTATCTTCCATCTCTTACGATAAAAGATAAAAGCTGTAATGACAACCCAAGTGATAATCACTGGGATATCAATCAGGCGTGTAATGGCTCGGAAGAGAATAGTCAAATAAACTGGTAAATCTCCTCGAACAGCAGTCTGTATCGGTTGGTCAAAACCGACTAGCGTTTCAGGGTAAAATTTGACCATGTAGCCAAGAATAACGAAAAGTAAAAGGGCAAAACTGCCCTTCATTAAAAATGTTTGTTTATCTTTCATAATGTTTTAAGGTTGGTTTCAAAAGGACGTACAACAACCAGAATGAAACGGAAAAGATTACACCCTCAATCAAGTTAAAAGGTAATACCATGGTCATTAGGTAGTTGGAAAGTCCCAAAATTTTTCCAATATCAAAGTTAGCAAACTTAGCGTACAAAGGAACAGCATAAACATAGTTGAGAACCAACATTGCCACAGTTAAACCAATAGTCCCAGCTAGAGAGCCTAGTAGGAAACGAAGGGTTGTCCGTTCCTTTTTCCAAATCAAAGCAAATACGATGACAAAAACTCCCAAAGCTACGATATTCATTGGTAAACCAATGTAAGTATTCACTCCCTGGCTGTTAAGAAGCAATTTCAAGAGTGAGCGAAGCAAGAGAACTCCTAGAGCAGCAGGCAAATCCATGACCACCAGACCCACAAGGACTGGCAAGATACTAAATTCGATCTTGAGGAAGGACGCCGCTGGCAAAAGCGGAAAGTCAAAGTACATCAGCACAAATGAGATGGCTGATAAGATTGCAATGGTCGAAAGTCGACGTGTGTTTGTCATAACAGGTTCCTCCAATTTTCTATAAAATCAGAAGAAGTTAGAAAGGATCCCTCTATCTATTCTCACTTTTTATATCCCAAAAGTTCCCTCTCACTCTATTAAAGAAAACAAAAGCAAGCGGTTACAGTTTAGCTATAAATCTATCAGAACAGACAAAGCTATTCTTTCGTCTTCTCCCATCCAGACTATACTGTCGGTTGTGGAATCTCACCACATCAGCTTGCGCTCGCGGACTTCTTTAAAGAGAAGGAAATAGAGATTTTTCTTTTAGACTAGGCGACAAGCTGTAGGCATAACTTCTGGTTAGGCAAAGCTTGTCAACAAAGTATAAAAGGAAAAGATCATTTCCTAGTTAAAGTCACCGCCGGTCGGGAATCACACCCTGCCCTGAAGACTCTTTTATCATAACAAAAAACGCTTGCAAGCGCAAGCATTTTGTTCATTTTCATTTTCATTTTTTATTTCAATTTATCCACTTCATAGGTATGAACAAGCTCAAGACCTGCAAAGTTCTGCTGGCGGAGGGCTTCGTAGACAATCATGCAGACAGTATTCGACACATTGAGACTGCGGACATGTTCATCATTCATGGGAATACGGAGAGCTTTCTCAGGATGTTCTCGCATAAAGTCCTCCGGCAAGCCCTTGTCTTCACGTCCAAAGAGAAAATAATAGTCTTCATCAGTCGATAAATCCACCTCAGAATAGACTTTTTCCGCGAATTTCGAAATCAGATAAAGTTTACCCTTCATCTGAGACATGAAATCTTCTAAACTGTCGTAAAAATAAATCTCTAGCTTATCCCAATAATCCAACCCAGCTCGCTTCATCTTGCGGTCATCAATAGGAAAGCCCATTGGCTTGATGATGTGGAGGGGAGAATTGGTCGCAGCGCACGTACGCGCAATATTGCCTGTATTTTGTGGAATTTGTGGTTCAAATAATACAATGTGATTTGTCATGACTTGCTTCCTTTCACCATTGCAAAAAAATAGCCACACTGCCCGGAGTCAAGCTCAGCAAACAGCGTGGTTAAGGCATCGTTAACTTACCTCACAACAGGTTTGAAGTAAATCAGCGAAACTACTTTCTTAGTATAACACTTTCAGAATCATTGTCAATAGAAACGACTTGATTTTTTCAATTTTTTCAAGCTATTTCCAAGGATTGTAAAATCGTCCCTGATTCTGCAAGATAAGTAATAAACTAGTTACTAAAAACAAGGCTGCCAAGAGCAAGGTAAGATAGTCTCCTTTTTTCAAGGACTGATAACTATACCAAGTGCGTTTTTTCTCTTTCCCAAAACGGCGAAGCTCCATGGCTGTCGCGATGGTATCAATCCGTTCTAGCGAACTGAAAATCAAGGGAGTAATAATGCGCAAATTACCTTTGATTCGTTGCATAAGAGAAGCTTTCTTGGATAATTCCATCCCACGCGCTTCCTGAGACATCTTGATAGTAAAGAATTCTTCCTGCAAATCTGGAATATAGCGCAAGGTCAGGCTGACTGAATAGGCAATCTTGTAAGGCACACCAATTTGATTTAAACTGGAAGCAAACTGACTAGGGTGGGTTGTCATCAAAAAGATAATAGCCAGAGGAATAGTGCAAAGGTACTTAATAGCCAAATTTAGCAGATAAAAGAGCTCCTGGCTGGTTAGAGTGTAGGCACCGATTCCCTGCCAAATCACACTTCTCTCTCCGTAAAGTCCAACCCCATACTCAGGAGAAAAGAGATAGACCATCAAGACGTTTAAAACGGCAAATACCGTCGCAAAAACGGCTACAAAGGAAACATCTTTAAAGCGGATTTCTGACAAATAGAGGAGAAAAACCGAAAAGATAGCAATCAAAACAAGCAGTCTGGTATCATAGCTAATCATGGCCGCCAATGATACGAGAATGAAAAAGAGGAGTTTAGCAGCTCCTGACAAGCGATGAATCACAGTATCTCTATGCTGGTAACCAATTAATTTAGCTTGCATCCTTCTCTCCTTTCTTTGTAAAATGCCGTTAAAGCAAGTGGATCCACGTCGAGTTTCTTTGCCAAGTTGAAGATAGAAGTTTCTTTTAGATTGGCTTTTACTAACAGCTCAGGATTGCTCAAGAGACTAGCTGGATCAGTATCGGCAATCAATTCCCCATCCACCATGACAAGAGCCCGATCTGAATAATCCAGCATCAATTGCATATCATGCGTAATCATGACAATGGTATGACCTTTTTGATGCAGTTCTTCGAGAAATTCCATAATCTCAGTATAGTTCTTCTGGTCTTGGCCTGCAGTCGGTTCATCTAAGAGGATAATTTCAGCTCCTAAAACCAGAATCGAGGCAATAGTGACACGTTTTTTCTGACCAAATGACAGGGCAGAAATGGGCCAATTACGGAATTCATAAAGCCCACAGATTTTCAAAGTTTCATAGACTCTCGTTTCAATTTCCTGCTCGTCCACACCTCGCAAACGAAGTCCCAGAGCCACCTCATCAAAAATCATATTAGTTGAAATCATTTGATTGGGATTTTGCAGCACATAGCCTACTCGTTCCGCCCGTTCTGCAACAGAATCTCCTTTTATATCCTGCCCTTCCCACAGATAGCGACCTTCCGTCTGGATAAAGCTACTTATGGCCTTGGCTAGGGTTGACTTCCCAGCCCCATTTTTCCCGACAATGGCAATCTTTTCACCCTTTTTAATATCTAAATGTAGGGATTTTAAAATCGGTCTATCATCATAAGAAAAAGACAGATCCTCTAATTTAAAGAGTGACTGCAATTCTGGGGTTTCTTTTACCAGTTCCGTCTGCAACTGAACCTGACCTTTTGAGATAGACATGTTATCCAGATTCGCTAATTGTTCTTCCTTCTTTAAATCCACACCCAATTGACGGAGAGTGGTTAGATAAAGGGGTTCGCGAATTCCATTTTGGGTCAACAGATCAGTCGCCAATAACTGATCAGGACTCCCATTAAAGAGGATACGGCCATCATTTATCAAGACAATCCGATCCACAGGACGATGCAGAACGTCCTCCAAACGGTGCTCAATAATAAGGGTCGTCGTCCCCTCTTCCTTATGAATCTGGTCAATCAATTCGATAATATCCTGACCTGACTTGGGATCAAGATTGGCGAGTGGCTCATCAAACAAGAGAATCGGACTCTCATCAATCAAGACACCAGCCAGACTGACTCGCTGTTTTTGTCCACCTGACAAATCCTGGGGACGCTGAGACAGTAAAGGGAGAAGGTCCAGCTTTTCAGCCCATTTATAAACACGATTTTTCATCTCATCTAGGGCTGTCACATCATTTTCCAGAGCAAAAGCCAAATCTTCTGCCACAGACAGACCGATAAACTGCCCATCTGTATCCTGTAAAACTGTGCTAACCAGATGAGATTTGTCATAGATACTCATATCAAAGGCCGCTTGCCCCTTGATCAAAAATTCTCCAGACATCTGACCCTTGTAAATATTGGGAATAATCCCATTCAAACACTGACCCAAGGTAGATTTACCTGACCCAGATGGCCCAACAATTAAGACTTTCTCTCCCTTGTAAATGGTCAAGTCCACCCCTTGCAAGGTCGGTTCTTGTTGTGTTTCATACCGGAAAGAGAAATCCTTCCACTCAATTATAGCTTCTTTCATCTTACTCTCTTCATTCGCTTCTTCTACTCAATGAAAATCAAAGAGCAAACCAGGAAGCTAGCCGTAAGTTGCTCAAAACACTGTTTTGAGGTTGCAGATATAGCTGACGCGGTTTGAAGAGATTTTCGCAGAGTATTAGACTTCTATTTTATCATAAATCAAGCCCTTCTTGCAGTCTCTTCTCCTAAAATCTTAGCGCCCAAAAGATTCTTATCCTAGCTTACTTGCCTCACTAATCTATAAACATCGAAAAAGACTGGTTGCCCAGCCTTCCCCATCATTTTATACTCAATGAAAATCAAAGAGCAAACCAGGAAGCTAGCCGTAGGTTGCCCAGCCTTCCCCATCATTTTAGTCCTTTTTCAAACTTCCTGCACGAGTTTGAGTTCCTGCATAGGCAAGCAAGAGAAGAGTTCCTGCAATAGCTACAGATACACCATTAGCAATTCCCGCAACAATCCCTTGAGCAAATACTTTTTCTGCCGCTTCTTGATAAATCACAACATCTCCAAGTGGTGCCAAGACACCCCAAACAAGGGCATTTGCAAGTAGTTGAATGAGGTTAAAAATAAGAATATCTTTCCAGTCAAAGACACCATTGATCACGCGAACGTACTTTCTAAATAGCCCCACAACTAGACCAAAAAGTCCACTAGCGATAATCCAAGTCCACCACAGACCATATCCAGCAAGAGTGTCCTTGATTGCATGACCAATCAACCCGACAAGCAAACCGATAATCGGTCCAAAAATAATAGAAAGTAGCGCTTGTACCGCATACTGAAGCTGGATGCTTGTATTTGGAACAGGGGTCGGAATATTGATCATCCCGATGACGACAAAGAGGGCAGCGCCAATTCCGACAGCAACAACTTGTTTAATTGTAAATTTGATTTCCATACTATTTATTCTCCTATTTTATCCTTCTATTTTCTTTATTTCAATGGTCCAAGATGAACCGACACCCACATTATAGGCCTTGGCAAAAGAACCTTGGTTGATAGCTAAACCTAAACGATAGAGAGAGTTGATGTAAAGGATGGGTTGCCCAATTCTCACATCCGCAAATGATTTGCCATAGACAACCTGATTTTGATAGACCAGCATATCTGCATGATAGATAGTCACTTCAAAACGATCACCGAATGCTGGTTCCAGTTTGTAAAATTCTTCCCGTGTGATAGAGGTCCAGAGCGAACCAAAACGCACATCCAGAATATCAATGGCTCCCTTCACCAGATGATCTTCAATGATGGTCTCTACGACTGGAAGCTCTACAATATGGTCTACACTGAGCTCTGGTCCCACTTCCTCAAAAGTAATGTGACCACTGGCTAGTTTAGCTCCAGTATAGGCGTAGACATCCCGACCGTGGAAAGTATAAGAATGCTCTGTATTTTGCCGTCTATTGGCCACCTCAGAAATCTCACGAATAGCTACAATGCCAACGTGTTTCTTAATAAAAGAAAGCGTCCCATTGTCTGGCGTGACAATGTATTGATTTTTGGCAGTCTTGGCAACCACGCTCTTACGTTTCGAACCGACACCTGGATCGACAACAGATACAAAAGTTGTTCCCTCAGGCCAGTAATCCACCGTCTGAAAGAGACGATAGCTCCCCTCAAAAATATTATAAGGCGTGATATCGTGCGTCAAGTGATGGATTTTTAAGGTTGGAGACTCTTCTAAAGCCACTCCAATCATAGCCGATACCGCACCATCTACCAGACCAAAGTCTGATTGTAATACCAGTAAATTATTATTCATTTTGTCTCCTCATATACCCTTTATCATACCATATTTCAGAGAAAGGTGCTAATAGCTATTTCAATTGATTAGGGTATAGTTTTACCTTATAGCAAAATTTCACTAAAAGCTCTTGTTATTAGCTAGTAGGTGCATTTTTTCTTGAAAAAAGGTATGATAGTTACATCATGAAAAAGTAGGTTTTATTATGAAAATTATCCTTGTCGGAGGGGGAAAAGTTGGTTTTGCCCTCTGTCGCTCCTTGGTTGCAGAAAAGCACGATGTTTTGCTGATTGAGCAAGACGAAGCTGTTCTCAATCATATTGTCAGTCGCTTTGATATCATTGGTATCCTTGGTAACGGGGCCGATTTTGCCATTCTTGAGCAAGCCAGCGTCCAAGATTGTGATATCTTTATCACCCTGACTGAATACGATGAAGTCAACATGATCGCAGCAGTTCTAGCCAAAAAAATGGGAGCTAAAGAGACCATCGTTCGGGTGCGGAATCCTGAATATTCTAACTCTTATTTCAAAGAAAAGAATATTCTCGGTTTTTCTCTTATTGTTAATCCTGAGCTCTTGGCTGCCCGCGCTATTGCTAATATCATTGACTTCCCAAATGCTCTCTCTGTCGAACGTTTCTTTGGTGGACGGGTCAGCTTGATGGAATTCACTGTTAAATCTTCCAGCGGTCTTTGCCAAATGCCCATTTCTGATTTTCGGAAAAAATTTGGCAATGTCATTGTCTGCGCTATAGAGAGGGATCATCAAATTATCATCCCAAGCGGTGACATGACTGTACAGGATAAAGATAGAATCTTTGTCACTGGTAACCGTGTTGACATGATGCTCTTCCATAATTATTTCAAGTCTCGTGCCGTGAAGAGCCTTCTTATTGTTGGAGCTGGTAGAATTGCCTATTATCTACTAGGTATCCTCAAAGACAGTCGTATCGATACCAAGGTTATTGAAATCAATCCTGAAATCGCTAGCTTCTTTAGCGAGAAATTCCCAAACCTCTACATCGTTCAAGGAGATGGTACCGCAAAAGATATCCTGCTGGAAGAAAGTGCTCAAAACTATGATGCCGTTGCGACTCTAACAGGGGTCGATGAGGAAAATCTGATTACCTCTATGTTCCTTGACAGGGTAGGTGTACAAAAAAATATCACCAAGGTCAATCGTACCAGTCTCCTCGAGATTATCAATGCGCCTGATTTTTCAAGTATCATCACACCTAAAAGCATCGCTGTAGATACGATTATGCACTTTATTCGTGGTCGGGTTAATGCCCAGTATTCAGACCTTCAGGCCATGCACCATCTAGCCAATGGCCAAATCGAAACCCTGCAATTTCATATCAAGGAAGCTAATAAAATGACTGCCAAACCTCTTTCTCAACTAAAACTAAAAAAAGGGGTTCTTATAGCAGCCATCATTCGAAAGGGCAAGACTATTTTCCCTACTGGGGAGGATATGTTGGAAGTTGGAGACAAGCTCCTAGTAACAACCTTGTTGCCAAACATCACCAAGATTTATGACTTGATCGCGAGGTAAGAAATGAATAAAAGTATGATTCGTTACCTCCTTTCAAAATTACTTTTGATTGAAGCTGTTCTTCTTTTGGTTCCTGTGTCTGTCGCTCTCTATTACCGTGAATCGAGCCAAGTCTTTACGGCCCTCTTTTCAACAATAGGGATTCTCGTATTACTAGGCGGTTCAGGAATTTTACAAAAGCCCAAAAATCAACGGATTTATGCCAAGGAGGGAGTCTTGATTGTTGCCCTCTGTTGGATCCTTTGGTCCTTCTTTGGCGGTCTCCCCTTTGTTTTTGCTAAGCAAATTCCCAGCGTTATCGATGCCTTTTTTGAAATCAGTTCTGGCTTTACAACTACTGGAGCAAGTATTTTGAACGACGTTTCGGTCCTCAGTCGTTCCCTCCTCTTCTGGCGAAGTTTTACCCACTTGATTGGAGGGATGGGAGTGCTTGTTTTTGCACTTGCTATTATGGATAATGCCAAGAATAGTCACCTAGAAGTGATGAAGGCTGAGGTTCCTGGCCCTGTTTTTGGTAAAGTAGTATCCAAACTAAAAAACACTGCCCAGATTCTCTATCTCCTTTATCTAGCTCTCTTCTCCCTCTTTGTCATCATCTATTATCTGGCTGGCATGCCCCTATTTGATAGTTTTGTCATTGCTATGGGGACAGCAGGTACAGGAGGCTT
The DNA here is from genome assembly GCF_013277145.1 of Streptococcus sp. 3705. Lineage (GTDB taxonomy): Bacteria > Bacillota > Bacilli > Lactobacillales > Streptococcaceae > Streptococcus. The sequence goes on from NZ_VMMJ01000002.1 coordinate 86,431, forward strand.
TACCGTCTATAACGACGGGATTGCCCACTATGGCAGCTCACTGATTACCTATCTGGTTAGTATCGGAGTTCTGGTTTTTGGGGTAAATTTCAATCTCTACTACTACCTCATGCTCCGTCGCGTCAAAGCCTTCTTTGGTGACGAGGAACTTCGTGCTTACTTGGTCATTGTTCTGCTTTCTACAGGCTTGATTAGCCTTAATACCCTCTATCTCTATCCAGGATTTTCAAAGAGTTTTGAAATGGCCTTCTTCCAGGTTTCCAATATCATTACAACGACTGGTTTTGGTTACGGAGACATTACCAACTGGCCCCTCTTCTCCCAGTTTATCCTTCTCTTCCTCATGGGAATCGGTGGCTCTGCTGGATCAACCGCAGGTGGACTCAAGGTTATCCGAGGCCTAATCCTTTCAAAAATTGCTAAAAATCAGATTTTATCAATCCTATCGCCCCACCGTGTTTTGACCCTCCATGTTAATAAAACGGTAATTGACAAAGATACCCAGCATAAGATTCTCAAGTACTTTGTCATCTATTCTATGATTTTGCTATCCCTTATCTTTATTGTCAGCCTAGATAGCAATGATTTTCTGGTTGTGACCAGCGCTGTCTTCAGCTGTTTCAATAATATCGGGCCTATTCTAGGAACTACTTCTAGTTTCTCAATCTTTAGTCCTATCTCAAAAATTCTCCTCTCCTTTGCAATGATTGCAGGCCGCTTGGAGATTTACCCAATCCTACTTCTCTTTATGAAGAGAACTTGGTCTAAGAGATAAAATACAAAATCCCTCTTTTTACAATTGTGAAAGAGGGATTTTTATATTAAAAAGGGGGAACGTTTTTAAATCCAAGCCTGTCTGTAAGCAAAGTCCTTACTCAAATAAAAGATGGAAAAACTTACTACACAGCTTGGTAATGCTCCAATACAAATTGTAAGGCTTTACTTGGATTCTTTGTTAAATGAATATATTCCATTCCTCTGGTAGCAACTATCTGAATACCTAATCTTTCTGCATCCACCTTCATCTCTCTATAATAACTCCGAACTTGTGGAGCCAGAATGATCAAATCATAAATACCCATAATATCATAGTGAGCTCCGTACGCTCCTGAATTCGCAATCACTCTAACTTCTGCTAATTGAGCGCCCTCGTTAATTGCATTGGCTAATTGCGCACTTGTTCCAGATCCTGCACAAAGAACCAGTACTTTCAACTCCTTACTTTTTATTTCATCTAACTCACCAGGCATTATTTCACTTGTATCCTCCTCTAAAATAATATCATTTGAGCTTGCAACATCTTCTTTCATCAGTAACTGTCTATCATACGCTCTACAGAATGGCAAATAAATCAATATGTCGACAACTAAAATCAAAGATAAAAATACAAAGGATATAGGTTGAAAATTCGTTCCAATTAACAATCCCAATGGACCAGGAAAGGCCCAAGGTAACTGGATATAAAATCCATTCATTCCAAAGAAATCAATAAAGACCTTTCCTAGAAATACATTCACTGGTGGAGTCATCAAAAAAGGGACAAAAAAATAGGGATTCAAAATAACAGGCATACCAAATAGAAGAGGTTCATTTACAGCAAATAAAACAGGAGTAATTGTAGCTTTACCTACCGATTTTAATTGTTTAGACCGCATAAAGAAAATCAAAATAAATGGTACAACAAAGGTAGCCCCCGTTCCTCCAATAGCAGCGATATAATTCCCGAAATTAGGTGTTAAAGAATGATAAGGGAACTGCCCATTTGCAAGAAGTTGAGCATTCTCTTCCATATTGCTCAGCTGTAAAGCTGTAACAGCAGGTAAGACAATAGATGGCCCATGAATTCCAACAAACCAAAGCAAAGCACACATAAACCAAATCAACATCATAGCAGGATATGATTCTGCCCCCTTAAAAATAGGGGTCAATAGTTGTTGAAATACTTGGGCAAAAGGAACATCTAAACTAAACCGAGATACAATATCTAACAAACCACTAATAAGTAAAACAAAAGAAAAAGGAAAAATATCTCTAAAAGCTTGGGATATAACTCCAGGAACTTCCTTAGGTAAATGAATAGTAATGTCTCGCTTAATACAGAATCGGTAAACATTTACAGTAATAAAGGCACTGACAAACGAAGTTATCAATCCTTGAGATCCTAAATAGTTTGTCGACAAACTTGTAGATCCCGTCTTCTCATCAACTACAAGCGTTACAGTTAATACCAGATAACTACATATGGCTGCCAACATTACAGAAGTATCATTTATTACCTTTCCAGGAGGCATTTTTCTATTAACATTTCCAGCCAATGACTTTGCAACTGTCCCTGAAACAATAACACCCAAAACTCCCATGGTTAGCATATACACTTTCCTCATCCAGACAATAGCTGGACTCGGTAACTCTACTCCGAAATTTTTAGGAATCATAATAATAATCATCAAAAAGCTTGAAAACATAATTAAAGGCATAGTAGCAATGAATCCATCTTTAATAGCCATCATATAATTATTAGTAGAAATTTTTTCAAATTTCCCTTGTTGCTTTTCAATGGCAGCGACTAACTTATCCATAAAAACTCCTCCTGTAAAAAATTTAAGCTCATAGTTAAAATATATTAAACATCAGTCAAATCGCTAACCTTAATTCCGTTTTAGCACTTTTACCCAAAGAGCACTTTTCTTAATATATCGCTTCTGTGTCTCATAATCAACAAAGAAAAGACCATATCGCTTATTGTAGCCATTCGCCCAAGAAAATTGATCTTGCAAAGACCATATAAAATAGCCTTGAATATTGACTCCCCTATCTCGAGCCTCTAAAACTTTGTGTAAATGTTGCTCAATATAACGGATTCTTTTACTGTCATCAATAATATCATTCTCGCCCTCTGGCTTAACCTCTTTAAGGGCTGTACCATTTTCAGTTAAATAAATGACCGGATGTTGAGGATATTCTTCTTTGATACGAAGCAACATATCAAATAAGCCTTGAGGATAAATATTCCAATCCCAATCTGTTGTCGGAATCCCAGGCTTTTTTACAAATTCACCTAGAGCATTTAATTTAAAAAAGGACCGTCCTTTTATTCCTGTTGAATTAAATTCTTGTCTATTTTCACCTTTGTATTCACGAATAAATTCTGAACGATAATAATTCATCCCAAACATCGTATTAAGAGGTGCAGCTCTTTTCATAATTTCTAAGTCACCATCTTCTATAATAAAGCTAGAATTATTAGCTTCCAATATTTGATTCAAGTGAAAAAGCGTGTCATCACTGTAGTAGCCCAAAAAAGTTCCATCTAATAGAAATTTATTATTATAAACATCATACCGTTTAGCTGCCAAAATATTTTCTTTTTGCCCATCAATAGGATAGCCTGGCTTTAACGCATGAATACAACCTACCTTTCCCTCAATCCCTAATTGATGAAATTCGAGGACTGCAAGAGCATGCGCCAACAACATGTTATGATTCGCTTGAATTGCTTCAGATAATTGAAAATGATGATTCGGAGGAAACTGACCTCCTATATATTGACCTGCAGCAAGAGACATCAGTTCATTGATTGTAAACCAATGCTTGACTTCTGTAAATTCTTGGAAACAAAAGCGAGCATATCGTATGAAACGATCAATATTCTCTCTATTCAACCAATCCCCTGTTTCTAACATTTTCTGAGGCGAATCAAAATGATGTAAAGAAACAAACGGAATCACATTATGTTTTAAGCAGGACTGAAAGACTCTATGGTAATACTGAACAGCCAATATATTCGGCTCCCCATCTATATCAGGAAATATGCGAACCCAGGAAATAGATAAACGCAAAGCCTGCAAACCATGTTCTGCCGCCAAGGCTATATCTTCTTCGTAACGATAATAAAAATCACTAGCTGGATCTGGTAAGAACGGACTATTTTCTTGCAAATAAACATCCCACATGTTTATTCCTTTGCCATCTACCCTAGTTGCACCCTCTACTTGATAAGCAGCGGTAGCAGCTCCTAATAAAAACTCCTTCGGTAAGGCTTTAACCTGTAAATTTTCCATGACTAATCCTCATTGCAAACCAATATGTTCTTCAATCTTTCGAATTCGTTCATATTCATCAATAAAAAACTTTACCTGATCATACAATAGCATCGTTGTCATCAAAGTATCTTGACCATGAATCATGATAAAACTCACTTCAAAATTATCTCCAGATGCCTCCTCCGCTAATAAATTAGTCTGTTCTCGATGGGCAGACACTATTGAGTCGTTTGCAGACTCAACCAATTCTCTTGCCTGTTCAAAATATCCATCTCTCGCAAACGCCAAAGCATCCATCAAATCTGACCTTGCATCTCCTGCGTAAGCGACAATTGTAAAACCAAGCATATTTATTTCTTCTTTTGATTTCATCTTTCTTCCTCCTCAATCTTGATCCATCTTTTACACATCATTATTAAAATGACTTCGCTACGATACAAATAGAAAGTTGACCCTAAATATCTTAAAAATCCTTAAATTTCATAATATTTAGGATCAATCTTCTCTGAATACCTTAGTTCATTTTCTATACTTATGATTTATAAGTGGAAACCAGCGTAATTTTTTGCTACTTCAATTACACGATAAACATCCAAATTAGATTGGAATAGTAATTCGTGCCCACGGATATAATTCAACACATTTCTCCATTCATCTTGAGCTTGCCTTGTTTTTCCAGTTGCTTGAAGATATAAAGCCTTCGCCATCTTAACAACATATTCACGATGATAACTGAGCTGTTTCCATTCATCCTTTTGACTATTTAATAACTTAGAAATATTTTCCTCAATAATTGGTAAAAAATTATCAGCTAGATTGTAAGCTATATAATAATGATTCGCTAAAACATCATTTTGACGGCTGCCAATTGCATTAAAATAATCACATGAGGAATAACTAGATAATTTTTCTAAATATTCAACAACAGACTGCCAATTTTCCCCATACAAAGCAGAAAAGTATTCTTCAATCAATTCTTCATAACTTCTTGTCTTCTTCCAGAGCATTTGCCCCATGACATAATTAGGAAAATTATGAGGGAATCCGGCACGTAATTCTTGACACGAAATGTACCCGTTCAAATGTAGGTTTGAAAGATAAGATACATCTCTGTAAATAGTTTGACTAATTTTCATATAGCCTAAATCGCCATAATGAGCACGCCCTAAAGGATAGTCATATACGAAACTATCTCCTTTAAATGTTTTTTGCCACTCAAAAAGATAAGATAAATTTTCCTCAAGAGAATTCGGAAGTATAATTTTATTACGCATATAAGGTTTAGGCGTAGGTATGGAATTGTCAAAATCTACATCTGCATAACTCATTTCAAATGTTCTTGTAATCGGTGCAAACATCATGGTAAAGCGTTCAGGATTATCTAATTTTTCTTTCCGAGGTGCCCATAACAACTCATGATAAAGCAGAAAACAAATCTTTGTATCTAATCCCTCACTCGTTAAAGCCCTATCCAATTGATTGAGAATACGAATATACTGATCCGAAACTAATTCTTGTCTACAGTTTTCGCATTCACAAATATTATTACGAGCATCCGACAACCATACATGTAAGTAATTCACATCAGGTCTTTTCTTGGCATAATCCGTAATAATTTCTACCATCTTATCAGCTACATCTGGATTTGAAAAATCCAGGCTGGTTAAAATCGGAGCCGTATTAAACAATTCTCGTTTCCCGTTTATTTCAGCGACATAGGGTTTCTTCTCCTCTGAAATACTAAGACCTGATTCCCAGCCAAATTTTGAAGAGTAACCTAAAACCTCACCTGTCCATCCATGACCAACACGATGATGAATAAGACCTCTTTTTTGCAATTCTTTATCCAACCTATCACTCAATTCTTGTACTAATTCATTTGAGAATTTTTCTTTATTTAGGTATGGATTAAACTCATGTTCATACCAACGTTTCAAAAAAGAATAGGGATTTTCAAACTGAATGAAAAAACTGTTCATCCCAATCTTAGGTAGCCAATCAATAAAATCTAGTATATTTTCAAATGAATCCGCTCCCTCTATACATACTCCCCTATGATAGTAACTGGCTGTTTCATCTATAGATAGCTCTTTATCTAAAAAATCTTCAAATCGTAACTCTGGAACAAAGTCATGTCCGCGCCCTGGTCTAGTATACACAACCCCAAATTCATGAAACATTCGGTAAATTCCAATAAGTAAACCTACAATTGTATTAGACTCAATTCTCCCCTTACCCTTGTCTAATGAGATAAGAACATGGTCTTTTCTATCCTCTTTATTGACTAATCCTACAAAAATATCCGCTTCCTTCTCCTCGACAAGTTCTATGTCAGTCTTAAAGACCCGATTCATATAGTAACTTAATTCCTCTAAGGCAAAGCTAGAATAAGCATTTTTCTGCTGATCAAATACTCTGATAACCATCTTATTCCCCTCCAACAGTAGCTTTTTCTTTTTCAAGATTGCGTTTATCTGCAATTTTGAAGAATGGATAATAAATTGCCACAGAAACCAAAATTAACACAACTTGTAATAGAGCTCCTCGCCAACTAGCCCCTGTCGCAAGGAATCCTCCTATGATCGGTGGCATTGTCCACGGAAGGATTACACCTGTTGTATAAGGTACTAATCCTACAGCCATTGATACATAGGTAATTAAGGCATTGATTGTAGGAGTAGCAATAAACGGAATCAGCATAATCGGATTTAAAACCGTTGGAAACGTAAATAGAATAGCTGTATTGATATTAAAGATAGACGGTATAATAGCTAGCTTACCTAATGTTTTATTAGCACGACTCTTACTAAATAGGAAGAGACAAATCGCAAGACCAATAGTAGCTCCACCGCCACCAATAAATACAAATAAATCTTTAAACGGTAATGTAATAATGTGTTGGAGTGTTTGTCCTGCAGCCACAGCTTCTTGGTTTTCTGTAGTAAATTGTAACCAAACTGGGTCTACAAAAGCATTTAAAACTTGTCCCCCATTAACTCCACAGAACCAAAAGAATGAGTTTACAATAACACATAGAATCATACCTGGAAGCGTTCCTGCAATTAACTTAAGCGGTGTTCCAACAATTGCACCTAGGAGTCCGTTGAGACCTCCTGCAACTCCTGCCGCTTCAAGACCTTTTAAGACCAAAGCCCACAAAACAAAAGTAGTAAAACCAGGTAAAAGAGCTGAAAATGATTTACTTACTACATCTGGGACACCACTTGGCATTTTTATCGTAATTCCGCGCTGGATAAACATACGATAAATCTCTGCTGTAACCAATCCAATGGTAATCGCCATAAACAAAGAAGATGCATTCAGGCTAGAAAATGGTATTGCGCCGCCAAATAACTGCTTGACCTGCTCTCCATTTTTATCATAAACCATACTCGAAAAACGAGGTGCCATCAATACAAAACTGGATAAGGCTATGATCCCTGCCGATGGACCATCTGTACCATATCCTTCCGACAACCTGTAGGCAATACCGAAACAAGCGACCAAGGAGATAATCGCTACTGTTGACTGATTCATAGTTGTCAAGATACTTAGCAATCCAACACTATTCAGCCAATTTGTAAAAGCCTCTTGAGGCCAACTGATTAGAATAAGAAATAAAGAGCCGACTAAAATCAAAGGCATTGCCATCATAAATCCTTCACGAATAGCTTTCAAATGCCGTTGGTTGCCAACTTTTTCACCAAACGGAGCGACTTTTGTTTCTAAAAACGCTAAAATATTGTTCATCACCGGAACTCCTTTTTTTATTTTTTATAAATTAAATATACCACTAACAGAAAGCGTTGTCAATATATTTTTTACTGTTTTTACAATATTTTTTTCTTTGTATAGAATAATAATTTTAATTGATTTTTTCTTATGTTTAATATAAAATAAACCAAAGGAGGAAACAAATGATTACAAAACAATCAGCCTTTTTACAAAATAGAGCCACTATACTGGAGTTTCTATATCGAAATCCAGCAACATCCCGTACAGATATTGTTAATGAAACAGGACTTACTCCAGCAACAACGACTAACATCATAAAAGAGCTAAGTGAACAGTCCCTCATATACGAAACTGGTGATGAATTTAGCGAGTTTTCCGGATCCGGAAGACGTAGAAAAACTATTTCTATCACAGATAATATTCCGTATGTTGTTGGAGGTATTGAAATAAATGTCTTAGGTATCTTTCTCAGTCTATGTGACTTACAAGGGAAAACTCTTTTCGAGGCAGAAATTTTGAATGAAGATTATCCTATTTCAGAAATCAATTCCACCATTACCAATATGATAAAAACAGCTATAGAGTATGTCCCTTTGGAGACAAAATTACTTGGATTTGGCTTATCAATACCTGGACATTATAACAAAGACTCCGGAAGCATCATTACAAACAACCCCATATGGGAATCTTTTAATTTATTAAATGTAATTAAAGATTTCAATTTTCCTTTTATTGTAAAAAATAATATTGATTGTATGGCTATAGGACAATACCTTTTTAATCCACACAATACCCCCGATAACTTTATTTTCCTACACGCTGGATTAGGTATTTACACTTCCTTTTTCACAAAAGAAAAAATAGGAGCCTCTAAAAATCCTTATATCGGAGAAATTGGACACACCATTGTCGAATTGAATGGGCAATATTGTGAATGCGGAAAAAAAGGTTGTTTACAAACATATATTTCGGATGCTTGGTTAATCAAACATGCCCAATTATTATTTAAAAATTCCCAACTAACTGTACTAAAAAGCCTTGTAAAGACTGAAAAAGACATTCATTTAGATACCCTTTTAACAGCTTACAACTTAGGCGACTCCGCTTTACGCCAACAAATTGATAAAGGAGTCAATTTATTGGCCACTTCTATTGCAAATCTTCTCCTCATCAATCCTGCTGATAAAATCTATATCAACAGTCAATTGCTTAATTATCAACCTTTCACTCATGAAGTCAGGGATAAAATCCAAGATCAGCTCCACTTCGTTCCCTTTACTCGTAATATAGAAATTGAAATTTTACCTTACAACAAACATCGTGGAAGTATAGGAGCTTGTGCATTAGCTATCGTCGCTTTTTTCATAGAACATAGCAATGTATTACAAGATATTATTTCACCTTAATATATTAGAAATCTATAGACTTGTTTAAATCAACTATAACCTGTAGTAAATATCTCGTATTTAGACAATATGAAAACAAGACGACTTCCATATAGGAAACCGCCTTCTCGCTATGTTGCATGAAACTGTAAAAGTGGATGAAATTGATAGCGGTAGTCAAATCAAGAGGCATCATAACTCTAAAAAGTCACAATATATAAGTTCATCCTCGGAAAAATATCATTCTAATTGTTGAAATGCCTACATGAAGAGGAACGTTAAATGCTCATGAAACAACGAATACAGGTATCAAAACTGTGACAAAACAAGTCCCTAAATTTACTAAAGACACTGCTCAACTTTACACCTGTAAATGGTTGTTGTATAATAAACTTACAAAGATGTACGACCACACTGTTGTAAATCATAGTATTCGCGAATGTATTACTGATAGCATTTCTACAAATACAAGTATAGGGATTGGATGAGATTCAAACGAAATATGTCAGTGTGTTGGCATTCCTAGCCTTCATATCATTTAAAGAATTGTATAGACAAAATTTTTCCCAATACAGACACTCGTAACAACTGCTTCATTTTTCTACCAACATATTTAGGAACGGGATAAGATACAAGAGGATCAATCCATAAATCAGTTCTATACCAATCTAAGACAAATAAGCTAAAAAAACGATTGATAATAAGCAAATGGATTCCAAATTTTCTCTATCTCCTCATTTTAATGAACAATACTAGTGTAACTATCCTTCCAGTCAGAAGCTTGTCAAATCACACCGAAAATTCTTCTAAAATTTATCTCGTTAGGCAATCAAGCAAAAACTCGACGATAGTACAAACATTATCATACAGAATTGACTTCCTAAATTATATACTTTAGTAAGGTTTTCGGATAAGAAAAAAGGTTCATTTTACATTTCTAAACACTCTTTTCTAAGATGAAAAACAGAATTTTTCGATTGTGATTTAAAGCAACAAGATAATTTTCAGTATCATCCTATAGATACGAGCTAATTAAGAAAAACTACATTTTTGAATATAAACTACAATAAGATAAACTAAATTTCATAGGAGGAAGACAATGGATTGGTACGATTATATGATACAGGCATCCAAACAATCACAATTCAACGCAAGCCATTGGTTTCGCTATTTGCGAAAAGTTATTTTTGAAGACTATTCTTATTTAACAAACCAAGATGTAGAAAAGTTGCTAGACTCCAAAGAACTAACTCATTTTCAAAAAATTAGCTTGAAGTATGCCTTTCAAGAGCATACTCCAACTCATAAATATGTGATTTCATTAAATAAACCTGCTAAGTTAACCAATGTTCAAAAATTGATGGAGAAATACAAGCATGGATAAAATGAAACCGGTCTTCCAAGCCCTAAATAAGGAATTAATTCAGGAAAATCTGACTTTAACAATTATCTGTGTCGGTGGTTATGTCTTAGAATATCATGGTTTACGTGCCACACAAGATGTTGATGCTTTTTATGACCAAAATCAGAAAATCAATGAAATTATTGCTCGTGTAGGAAAACAGTTTAATCTTAACACCCACGAAGAGTTATGGCTCAACAATCATGTTGCAAATATGAACAAACAACCTCCCTTAAGTTTATGTGAATCCTTGTACTCATTTGAGAATCTGACCGTTTTAGTAGTCCCTATTGAGTATGTGTTAGGAATGAAGATGATGAGTATCAGGGAGCAGGATTTGAAAGATATTGGTGCAATTATTAAATACAAAAACTTTCATTCACCATTCGATACCTTTAAATATTTAAAAGACATGGGATTTGATACTATTGACCTCTCTGTTCTCTTAGAAGGTTTTAGTTATGCTTATGGTATGGATTGGTTAGAAAAATTTTTTAAAGAAAATCAAGATAAACTTCGCGAATTTTATTAACAGTATCAAACAAGATGATTGTCAATTAGCCAGTCGTCTTATTTTTATGATGAAATGAAATAAAAACTGAACAAATCGCTTAGAGAATTCCAGTCAATTTCTAGCACTATTTGAGTCGTTTCAGCGGGCTATTTCAGATTCGGTCCACTATTCCTTTCCAAAAACATTGCATATTGCGCCGAAGGAATTGCTCACACTATCCCAAACACAAAACCCTCAGTCGACTGACCGAGGGTTCCGTATTTCATTATTCAAGAACTTGATTAGCTCAACGCATCCAAGGCATCATCCATTGAAAGAACTTCGTGGAAGACACGTTGTGTCAATTCAGTTTTTTGTTCTGGAGTGAGGTATTTAGTGTTTACACAGTATCCAGAGATACGTACGATAACATCTTCACCAGACATAATCTTTTCGTAAACATCGTTCAAGTCCATAACGTTCAAGTTAACGTGTTGTCCACCGTTTTCGAAGTAACCATCAAGGATTGTTACCAAGTTATCAACTTGTTCGTCACGAGTCTTACCAAGAGCGCGAGGTGAAACTTGAGTAGTCAATGAGATACCATCAGCTGCATAACTAAAGTCAAGGCTAGAAAGTGAGTTCAAGTTTTGCAACCAGCCACCTTTAGCTTTGTTAGATGGGTTAGCACCTGGTGAGAAGAATTCAAGTTTAGACAAGTTCACAGAACCATCTTCGTTGAGGTATACACCTTTGTGGACTGGTGAGTTACCAGTTTGTTTAGAGTAAGCAACGTTAGATGTGATTGTCAAAAGTGATACTGTAGCTTCAGCGTCTTTGTAAAGTTTGTGGCTACGTAGACGAGTTGTGTAAGCTTCGATCAACCATTCTGCCAATTCGTTTGAACGTGGGTCATCTTCACCCCAACGTGGGTATTCACCGATTGTTTCGTAATCGTAGATATAGCCATTTTCATCACGGATTGGTTTAACTGTAGCGTATTTGATAGCTGACAATGTGTCAACAGTGTTGGCAAATCCACAGATACCGAATCCCATGTTAGCGCGTTGTTTAGTTGGCAAGAAGGCCATTTGAACAGCTTCGTAGTTGTACTTATCAGTCATGTAGTGGATGATATTCAAAGCATCTACGTAAGTGTCAGTCAACCAGTCAAGAGATTTTTCAAAGTTAGCTTTAACTGATTCAAATTCAAGAACTTCGTCACGGATTGGTTCGATGTCAAATACTTTGTAGTCTTTGTGAACATCGTCGTAACCACCGTTCAAACCAGTAAGAAGGGCTTTCAATACGTTTACACGCGCACCGAAGTACTGGATGTTGTGGCGTTGTTCTTCATTTTCTGGGTCAAGTGGAGACACACAGCATGAGATACAACTCATTTCACCATATCCGTCTTTAGCCATTGTTGTTACACCTTCGTATTGGATTGAAGAGTGTTTGTGGCTCATGTGCATACAGTAGCGACGGAAGTTGTATGGCAATTTATCAGTCCAAAGAACTGTCAAGTTTGGTTCCGGAGAGTTACCGATGTTGTCAAGTGTGTTCAAGAAACGGTAGTCCATCTTAGTAACACGGTGACGACCGTCGTTACCCATACCAGCCATAGAAGTTGTGATGAATGTTGGGTCACCTGAGTACAATTGGTCGTAAGCTTTTGTACGAGCAAATTTAACTGTACGAAGTTTCATAACGAAATCATCAACGAATTCTTGGATTTCTGATTCCGTAAATGTACCACGAGCAAGGTCACGTTCCGCAAAGATGTCCAATACGATTGGCACACGTCCTAGGGATGTAGCAGCACCGTTGATAACACGGCAGACAGACATGAAGGCGATGTTAACCCATTGGATAGCTTCTTTAACGTTCATCGCTGGTTTGCGAACATCAACCCCATAAAGGTCACCCAAGCGAACAACTTGTTGCAATGCTTGATATTGAAGGTTGATTTCTTCACGAAGACGGATTGTTTCTTCATCGATTTCTTCGATTGCGTTCCAGTCGTTTACTTTTTCTTGCATCAAGTAGTCTGCACCGTAAAGAGCAAGACGTGCGTAAACACCGATGATACGTCCACGTGAGTATGCATCTGGAAGACCAGTTACAGTGTGAGCGTGACGAGCGCGACGGATGTTTGAAGTGTAGGCACGGAAGATACCGTCGTTAACTGTTGTTACGTATTTAGTAAAGATTTCGTGAACAGCTGGGTCTGGTTCGTATCCATTTTCTTTCAAAGTAGTTTCAGCCATACGGATACCACCTTTTGGCATGAAGTTCAATTTGAAGAGTTCATCGTTTTGGATACCGAAGATAACTTCGTTTTCTTTGTCGATAAATCCTGCTGGAATGTCAGCGATAGATGTTGGACGAGTGTCCATTGGGAAACGAGTTTCTTCGTAGTTAGCCTTCGTTTCTTCTACAATTTTTTTGATGTGAAGTGAACGTTCTGTTGGTCCTGCAAGGAAGCTTTCGTCTCCATCGTAAGGTGTGTAGTTAGCTTGTACAAAGCGTGATACACTTGCTTTTTCTTTCCAATCTACGCCTTTGAAGCCTTCCCAAGCTTTGTCAAAAATATCTTGTGCTTCAACAACTGTTTTAACAACCATGTTAATGTCCTCTTTTTTCTTTCTAGTAACAACCATCTGTTACATTTATGAGACAAGTATACCACACAGTAACCGATTTCAACAAGTGAAAATTCCCTATTTTTACACTTTCTTTTCTAAAACAGTCTACATTTTATTTCAAACTGTATTATATTTTTGAAAAAAATAAAGCCTCTTTTCCTTTTTTCAGAAAAAAGAGTATAATAAAAGAGAATAAGCGGTAAAAAGAGGATAGGTATGTTGATTTTTCCTTTGTTAAATGATTTGTCAAGAAAAATCATCCATATTGACATGGATGCCTTTTTTGCTGCGGTAGAAATCAGAGATAATCCTAAACTCAGAGGAAAACCTGTCATTATCGGAAGCGACCCTCGGCAAACAGGTGGGCGGGGAGTCGTTTCTACCTGTAGCTATGAGGCACGAGCTTTTGGTGTCCATTCTGCCATGAGTTCCAAGGAAGCCTATGAGCGTTGTCCCCAGGCCGTTTTTATCTCAGGAAATTATGAGAAATACAAGTCTGTGGGACTCCAGATTCGAGCGATTTTTAAGCGCTATACAGATTTGATTGAACCCATGAGCATTGACGAAGCCTATTTGGATGTAACAGAAAATAAACTCGGTATCAAGTCAGCGGTCAAAATCGCTCGCCTCATTCAAAAAGATATCTGGCAAGAACTCCATCTAACTGCTTCCGCGGGCGTTTCTTATAACAAGTTCTTAGCTAAAATGGCGAGCGATTATCAAAAACCACATGGTTTGACAGTAATTCTACCTGATCAGGCTGAGGATTTTCTCAAACAAATGGACGTAACCAAGTTTCATGGAGTAGGAAAAAAGACGGTGGAACGGCTTCATCACATGGGTGTTTTTACTGGCGCTGACCTACTTGAAGTTCCTGAAGTGACCCTAATAGACCGCTTTGGCAGACTGGGCTATGAGCTGTATCGAAAGGCTCGTGGCATTCACAATTCCCCAGTCAAATCCAATCGCATCCGTAAATCAATCGGCAAGGAGAAAACCTACGGGAAGATTCTCCGTGCCGAGGAAGACATCAAAAAAGAGCTGACTCTTCTATCAGAACGAGTCGCTCTCAATCTCAGTCAACAAGAAAAAGCTGGAAAAATTGTCATTCTGAAAATCCGCTACGAAGACTTTTCAACTCTCACTAAACGAAAAAGTCTGGCTCAAAAAACACAGGATGCTAGTCAGATAAGCCAAATCGCCCTGCAACTCTATGAAGAGTTAAGCGAGAAAGAAAGAGGTGTCCGCCTGTTGGGGATTACCATGACTGGATTTTAATGCTCAATGAAAATCAAAGAGCAAACTAGGAAGCTAGCCGCAGGCTGCTCAAAACACTGTTTTGAGGTTGCAGATAAAGCTGACGCGGTTTGAAGAGATTTTCTAAGAGTATAAAACCTTGAAGAGTTGGCCCTTCAAGGTTTTTTCTTATACAAATAATCGGACAAAGCTATAAAGCAATAAGATGCTACCAAGTACGATGCGGTATTTACCAAAAAGGGTAAAGTCGTGTTTTTTCACATAGCTTGTCAAGAAACGAATAGCCACCATGCTGACTGCAAAAGCTACTCCCATCGCAACCAAGAGCAAGAATAATTGCCCAAAGCTCAAGAGTTGTCCTGCTTTTACAAATTTGAAAATCTTTAGTGCACTAGCTCCAAACATAACAGGAATTCCAAGATAGAAGGTAAATTCTGTCACAAC
Organism: Streptococcus sp. 3705; assembly: GCF_013277145.1. Taxonomy (GTDB): domain Bacteria; phylum Bacillota; class Bacilli; order Lactobacillales; family Streptococcaceae; genus Streptococcus. The sequence goes on from NZ_VMMJ01000002.1 coordinate 101,838, forward strand.
AGAACGACTAGTTCCATTCAATAAACCGCCGACAATCGTTGCTCCAGAACGGCTAGTTCCTGGTAAAAGGGCAAGAACTTGGAAGAGACCGATATAGAAGGCTGTCGTATAAGGAAGCTTGTCCAACTCTGTTACACTTGGCTCGATAGCACGCGCTTTATTGCGCTTTTCCAAATAGATAAAGGCAATCCCGTAGATAATCAACATGAGAGCAACAGAAACCATGTTATGGAAGTGGGTATCAAACCAATCATCAAATTTAAAGACGGCAAGTAAAGGCAAAGTGGCAACCAAGACCTTCAACCACAGTCTCCAAGTCTTACGAACTTCCTGCTTATCCTTAGTCGATTTGAAAGGATTGAGCTTGTTAAAGTAAATGACCATAACCGCTAAAATAGCACCAAGCTGAATCACGACATTAAACATGGACATAAAGGCTTCATTTTGATTTTGGTATTGGATAAACTCCTCTGCTAAAATCAAGTGACCTGTACTCGAAATCGGCAACCATTCCGTAATTCCTTCAACAATCCCGAAGAAGATAGATTTTAAAATTTCAATAAGATACATAGATTACTCCTTTTTCTATCTTCCATTATAGCATACTTTTTCAGTATATGGCAGTTCTCTTTAAAAGGCACCGATACTGCCACCGCCTCCTCCTCCAGAGAAGCCACCGCCAGAACTTCCACTTCCAGAAGATACGGAATAGGTACTTGCTGTGTTTGCGACGCTGGCATAATGGCTCATTTGCGCACTTGAATGATAAAACATACTATGCCAACCATAAGCTACATAGAGGTTGATATCTGGATTTTCCACTTGGATATGATGAACCTTCATCAAATGGCTGACCTTGTCCGCATAGCCAAATAAAGTCGCATAGACCAAGAGGCGATTCCAGACCACAATACTTTCCAATTCAGCCTGATCCAATCGTGCAATCTCACGCAACATATTTTCAAAACTGGTCCAGAGATAGTAGACTTCTGCCCCTGCTTCATTTAGGACACCATCACGATTATCTAGACGAAGCTTCCAATAATAGAAAACAGCCAAAACCAAACCTAGAAAACCAAGTATTGGCAAGGGGAGGTAAAGATAGCCATAAACATCCAAACTGTACAAGAACAAACCAAATCCGATAAATAAAGGCAAGATAGTAGAGAGTCCCATACCCACTTGCAAGGCCTTTTCCCCACCAGTTAAAGGACGATAATAATCTGGGAGCCCCCAGAAGGAAACTCGTTTTCTCACTCCTTCTTGCATCTGGTTCAATACTTCTTCAAAAGAAGATTTGAGTTGAAGCCCCTTTGCTTGAATCCGTTTTTCATCAGAGGCTTTTGCTCTACGATAAAGACTATCAGATACCTTGTAATCCGCAAACAAATTGGAAAGAGTTGCTTCTTTTTTGCCTGAAAAGGCCAGATTTAGACAGTCTATCTCAAAACTTGACAAGCCATCTTCTTTCACCAGTCTCAAGCCAACTGCATCTCCTTCTGAAATAATAGAAACATTCCCACGGTCTATCACATCTAGCAAGGTAGCTTGAATAAGTTGGTCAAAGGTAAATTTGCCAGCCCCCTTGACTAAGGGACTCACTTCCTCCAAGGAGGTCGAGTAAATAGCCTCCGATAAAACCATTGGTTCTAATTCCATTGGTGGCTCATAGAGACGATGATTTTTGGCATATTTGACTGAAGGAGTGGTCTTTCTTCTATAAATAAAATAGAAGCAGACACTCAATAACAAGGAAATGGAAAGTATCAAAGGAAACACCCAAGTGACGAGCTGCATACTCTGATCTTTTTCTCTAACAATCGAGTCTTCTATCTTATTAAACTCTTCTAAACGATTTCCTTTCAAGCCCTGATCCGTAGCGCTAGCAAAATCAGTTCGAGGCCAATAGGCATGCAATTCAACTCCACGCTTAGACGGAAGATTATCTAAACGAATAGTATAATCAAGGTTACTCTTTTCAATCGTTCCTTCTTTAAAGAGTTTCCCTGTATGGAAGTAGAGTTTTTCAGCCTCCTTTTCTCCCCTTACATGAAATTCAAACTTTCCAATAGCCCCTGAACTGTCTGTTAAAGGTTGCCAATTTAATTCAGCGATATCTTCATAAAGAAAAAGCAAGTTCTTTAAATTCCAGACAAGGTCAACTTCAACTGTGTCACCCTCCTGACCTGGATTATAAACTTTAACAGTATAACCATCTGCGCCTTCTATCACTTCGCTAGTAACGTCTGCTAGTTCAGCACCATTTTTCGATGCCTGAACCTTTGGATGAGGGTCAATGTCAAATCCACTAGGCATCTTGCCAGCACGTCCCAGTCCCACGATTTGCCCCTTAAAGTCCTCCTCAAACTGATAAACTATCTTCTGTCTAAATTCTGCCGTATTATCTGCATGAATATACAAATCCCCTTGATAAGAGTTTATCTTGAAATCAATGGCGAAAACAGAAAATGGCAGAAGGCAAAACAAGCCAAACATCAGTAAGAAAAAAGTTTTTTTCATCAACTAAGCCCCTTTTTTATCTTTGCTATCATTATATCATTTTTTCTCAAGTAAGGGCTTACCTATATTGAAAAATAGAGTTTTTTTCGATAAAATAGGAGACAGTTATTTTTTAATAGATTAGAAATAGGAGAAATCATGAGAAAAATATACTTATCTATTTTCACAAGTCTCTTGCTGATGCTAGGACTTGTCAATGTTGCCCAAGCCGATGAATATTTACGCATCGGAATGGAAGCAGCATATGCTCCCTTTAACTGGACCCAGGACGATGATAGCAATGGGGCTGTCAAAATCGATGGGACTAACCAGTATGCTAACGGATACGATGTCCAAATTGCCAAGAAAATCGCTAAGGACTTAGGCAAAGAACCTTTGGTTGTTAAAACCAAGTGGGAAGGTCTAGTTCCTGCCCTTACTTCTGGTAAGATTGACATGATTATCGCAGGTATGAGTCCAACTGCCGAACGCAAACAAGAAATTGCCTTTTCAAGCAGTTACTACACTAGCGAACCAGTTCTACTAGTCAAAAAAGATTCTGCCTACGCAAATGCTAAATCTTTAGATGACTTTAATGGTGCGAAAATCACTTCTCAACAAGGTGTCTACCTTTATGACTTGATTGCACAAATCCCAGGTGCTAAAAAAGAAACAGCCATGGGAGACTTCGCTCAAATGCGCCAAGCTCTTGAGGCTGGTGTCATCGATGCCTATGTTTCTGAACGCCCAGAAGCTCTGACTGCTGAAGCTGCGAACTCTAAGTTCAAGATGGTCCAAGTAGAACCAGGTTTCAAAACTGGGGAAGAAGATACAGCTATCGCCATTGGACTTCGTAAAGATGACAATCGTATTAGCCAAATCAATGCCAGCATTGAAACCATTTCAAAGGACGATCAAGTTGCCTTGATGGATCGTATGATCAAGGAACAACCTGCCGAAGCTACAACAACTGAAGAGACTAGCAGTAGTTTCTTTAGCCAAGTCACTAAAATTCTTTCTGAAAACTGGCAACAACTCTTGCGTGGTGCTGGTATCACTCTTTTAATCTCTATTGTCGGAACCATCACAGGTCTCATTATTGGACTTGCCATTGGTGTCTTCCGTACTGCTCCTCTCTCTGAAAATAAAGCCATTTATGGCCTACAAAAACTAGTCGGCTGGATCCTCAATGTCTACATTGAAATTTTCCGTGGTACGCCAATGATCGTTCAATCGATGGTTATCTACTATGGAACTGCCCAAGCTTTCGGAATCAACCTTGACCGTACACTAGCTGCTATCTTCATCGTTTCGATCAACACCGGTGCCTACATGACTGAAATCGTCCGCGGTGGTATCCTAGCAGTTGACAAGGGACAATTTGAAGCTGCGACTGCTCTTGGTATGACTCATAACCAAACCATGCGTAAGATTGTCCTACCTCAGGTTGTCCGCAATATCCTACCAGCAACTGGTAATGAATTTGTCATCAATATCAAAGATACATCTGTATTGAACGTTATCTCTGTTGTCGAACTTTATTTCTCAGGAAATACCGTGGCAACGCAAACCTATCAATACTTCCAGACATTTACAATCATCGCCGTGATTTACTTTGTCCTCACCTTCACCGTAACACGTATCCTACGCTTCATCGAACGCCGAATGGACATGGATACCTATACGACAGGTGCTAACCAAATGCAAACGGAGGATTTGAAATAATGACCCAAGCAATCCTTGAAATTAAACACCTCAAAAAATCCTATGGACAAAACGAAGTGCTAAAAGACATTTCTCTCACTGTCCACAAGGGAGAAGTTATCTCTATCATCGGAAGCTCTGGAAGCGGGAAATCGACCTTCCTACGCTCCATTAACCTACTTGAAACACCAACTGATGGACAAATCCTTTATCATGGACAAAACGTCCTCGAAAAAGGCTATGACCTCACGCAATACCGTGAAAAGTTGGGGATGGTGTTCCAATCCTTTAACCTCTTTGAAAATCTCAACGTTCTTGAAAACACAATCGTCGCTCAGACAACTGTCCTTAAACGCGAACGCACAGAAGCTGAAAAGATTGCCAAAGAAAACTTGGAAAAAGTCGGCATGGGAGAACGCTACTGGCAAGCCAAACCAAAACAACTCTCAGGTGGTCAAAAACAACGTGTGGTCATCGCTCGTGCCCTCTCCATGAATCCGGACGCTATTCTCTTTGATGAACCAACATCAGCTCTCGATCCAGAAATGGTTGGAGAAGTCCTCAAAATCATGCAGGACCTAGCTCAGGAAGGCTTGACCATGATTGTCGTAACCCATGAAATGGAATTCGCTCGTGATGTCTCTCACCGTGTTATCTTTATGGATAAAGGTGTGATTGCTGAAGAAGGTAAACCAGAAGACCTCTTCACCAATCCTAAAGAAGACCGTACAAAAGAGTTCCTTCAACGCTATCTCAAATAAAAAGAAAAGGCTGCATCAACCGTGCAGTCTTTTTGCTGTTCAAAACGAAAAGGCAGATTCTCTATCTCTACTACTTGAGGGTCAAGAATCCGCCGGTATCCAAAGATTAATCTTCAAATTTTTCATGATTTTTTTCATAGAAATCAATTAAGCCTAGGGCTGTTTCAAATGAAATATTCTTTACTTTTGCACGACCCTGCGCCAGAGCAATGATAGACATTTCACGCGCATTCGTTTCTTTAGAGATACGGTAGCCTGTGATTTTCTTATCACGAACCCAGCCAACAACTGATTCTACTTTTTCAAAGTTTGACTTAGCCATGTTTTTCTCCTATTTTCTTCTTTACAATATTTAATTGTATACGTTTTTACTACTTTTGTCAATAAAAAAACATATATTCAACGAAAATAATTAGTTCAGAATTTTCTTACTTCCTTTTTAAAGCCGATAATATATAGGTTTTGCTAACCTCTACACCATAAATATTTGCTAATAAAAATATTGTATTATTACCCTCTTGAGGTGCAAAATTATTCAAGCTTTTAAAAAATGCTTCCCTATTTCCGTAAGATAGCTTATTTCTTCGATTTAAGAACTGAAGATGACAGCCCTAACCCTTAGAAATCAAAGCCTTCACTAGCTCAAGAACTCCTATCTTTCTTCCTCAATAAATCATCTGATAGATAGCTATTCCTTATATTATTCAAACTCATCACGCATTTGGATATTGAGGTGCTAACTTAAAACCAAACACCTGATTCTCTAAACCATCCTTAATAAAGATAACAAGACAGATAAGCTCAGTCAATTACTTATATATCCTTTTAATATGGTATATTTGTCAATAAAAAGAAATCAAATCACATCTTAAAGACCGTGTGAGTTTACTTTTCAAAATAGACGGGAAATCAAAATGAAGGATGGAAATCTGAGCCAAACATCATAAATGCTATAATGAACAGAAGTAAGAATTGCACGATAAGCTTCCTAAAACCATAGGAATCGCCCCCTTTCTTCATCTTCATTATAGCACCTATACATCAGTTGTGCAAATAATATGATATTTTTTTATTAGTCCTCAGACAAGCATATTATAAAGCGTTTCATTCCCATTTAAGTTAATATAAGCCGGATCAAAACCTTCCATTCTACGGATCAAACCTGCATAATCATGCTTATCTGCTAAAGCGATCCCAATTAAGACTGGGCCTGTTCCCTTGCTAGCTCGTTTGATATACTCAAAACGTGTGATATCATCATTTGGCCCCAGGATATCATTTACAAACTCACGCAGAGCACCTGGACGCTGTGGAAAATTGACCACAAAGTAATGCTTGATGCCATCATAAATCAAGGCACGTTCTTCCATTTCTGGCATACGGTTGATATCATTATTTCCTCCAGAAATGATACAACAAATGGTTTTCCCTTTGATATATTCAGCCAAAACCTCTAGAGATGCGATACTAGCTGCTCCAGCAGGTTCTGCAACAATCCCTTGCTTAGAGTAGAGGTCAATCAAGGTTTCAGAAATCAATCCCTCATCGACACCTACCAAAGTTTGAACATGTTGACGAGTTGCCTCATAGGTCAACTGTCCTACCTTTTGCACAGCAATCCCATCCGCAAATTTATCAATTTCCTTGAGTTTGACTGGACCTCCAGCCTCAAAAGCAGCCTTCATAGAACGCGCTCCATTCGCCTCTACCCCAATGACTTCAATCTCTGGACTTGTTTCCTTGATATAGGTAGAAACCCCAGCAATGAGACCGCCACCACCAACAGGAACCAAGACAGCATCAAAATCAATCGATTCTTTTCGAGCTTCTTCTAAAATCTCATAAGCAACTGTTCCTTGACCTGCTTGGACATGAGCATCATCAAAGGGATCAATAAAGGTACGATTTTCAGAGACTGTAAATTCTTGAGCTGCTTTAGCTGAGGCATCAAAGGTATCTCCAACTAGTTTAATGGTTACGAAATCCCCACCAAAAAAGCGAACTTGACCAATCTTTTGTTGCGGAGTAGTAATGGGCATAAAAATAGTAGCAGGAATTTTCATTTCATTACAGGTATAGGCTACTCCCTGCGCATGATTTCCCGCAGAGGCACAGACTACCCCACGCTCACGCTCTTCCTTGCTGAGCTGAGAAATAGCATAATAGGCACCACGAATTTTAAAAGAACGAACACGTTGGGCATTTTCCTTTTTCAAATAAATCTTAGCACCATACTTCTCCGATAAATAATGGTCGTAATCCAGTGGGGTATTCACAACCACACCATTCAAGACCTTGTGAGCCTTGATTATATCTTTTGAACTTAACATCTTTTTCTCCTAGACTATTTCATACTTATCGCAATCCATCCCCTTAAAAGTGAGATGAATTGATTATAAAAGCGAGTTAGTCCCCCAACTCGCCTTCACCTTAATTTCTATCAATTAGTTATAGATTTTAAATGCATCATCGTCGTTTTTACCAACGAATGGCATTGCTTTACGCAATTCTGCACCAACTTTTTCAATTTCAAGGTTAGCTGCTTGTTCACGGTAAGCAGTCAATTTTGGACGTCCAGCTTTATAGTCATTTACAAAGTCATTTGCAAATTTACCATTTTGAATGTCTGCCAAGACAGCCTTCATATTTTCTTTAACTTGTTCAGTGATTACACGTGGACCTGATACATAGTCACCGTACTCAGCAGTGTTTGAAATTGATTGACGCATTTTCTTGAATCCACCTTCGTAGATCAAGTCAACGATCAATTTCATTTCGTGAAGAACTTCAAAGTATGCCAATTCTGGAGCGTAGCCTGCTTCTGTCAAGACTTCGAAACCTGCTTCGATAAGGGCAGTCAAACCACCACAAAGTACAGCTTGTTCACCAAACAAATCTTCTTCAGTTTCTTCTTTATAAGTTGTTTCAAGAAGACCTACACGAGCTGCTCCAACACCTTTACACCAGTCCATAGCAATGTTTTTCGCATTTCCTGTTGCATCTTGGTATACTGCATAAAGAGCTGGAACACCAAATCCTTCTTCATAAGTACGACGTACCAAGTGTCCTGGTCCTTTAGGAGCACACATGAAGACATCTACATCTGCAGGAACTTTGATAAATTCAAAGTGGATGTTGAAACCATGGGCAAATCCAACTGCATTTCCAGCTTCCAAGTTTGGAGCGATTTCTGCTTCGTACAATTCTTGTTGGATTTCGTCTGGTGCCAAAATCATGATAACGTCAGCCAATTTAGTAGCTTCTGCTACTGTGTAAGTGTCAAATCCATCTTCTTTTGCTTTGTCAAAAGATTTACCTGGACGTACACCGATGATGACATCGCGACCTGAATCACGCAAGTTTTGAGCATGCGCATGTCCTTGCGAACCATAACCGATAACGGCGATTTTTTTACCATCAAGTGCTGCTACTTTAACATCTTTTTCGTATTCCATTTGAACTGCCATAGTTTTTCTCTCTTTTCTATTATTTATTGCCTTTTAGGCTGGTTTAACAAATTTAAAATATTTTTATACTCAATGAAAATCAAAGAGCAAATTAGGAAGCTAGCCGCAGGCTGTACTTGAGTACGGCAAGGCAAAGCTGACGTGATTTGAAGAGATTTTCGAAGAGTGTTAATCACGGGTAAATCCAGTTGCACCCGTTCGAGCAATATTGCGAATACCGTATGGTCGAATGACTCGCAATAGAGCTTCACTCTTTTCAGCATTTCCTGTCATCTGAATGGTAATCGAGCTTGGTGCTACGTCTACCACTGTTGCACGGAAAGGTTGAATAATCGCTAGAATCTCAGCACGCTTCTCAGCTGGCGCTGACATCTTCACCAAAATCACCTCGCGCTCCAAGTGTGGTTTATCCGTAATATCACGAATGCGAATCACATCAATCTGACGATTGAGTTGCTTGATGATTTGCTCCACTTCATCATGTGAAGCAACATCAATAATAATGGTGATACGCGATACATTCGGATCTTCTGTTGCTCCAACAGAGATACTTTCGATATTAACCTGACGGCGAGACAGGACACCGGTAAAGCGATTGAGGACTCCTGAACGATTTTGTAGTTTTGCTGTTAACATTCTACGCATGGAACTTCACCCCCAACATCTCATGATTACTCTTACCAGCTGGTACCATTGGTAACACCTGTTCCTTACGAGAAATATCTACCTCGATTAGCATAGGAACATTCTCAGTGATGACTTCAAGGTCTTGAGCCAAGGTCTCAGGATTGTCAAATTTATAGTTTTTAATACCGTAAGCTTGTGCCATCAATTGGAAATCGGGAAGAGTATCAAAGACTGACTCAGATGTTCTACCTTCATAGAAGGATTCCTGCCATTGGCGAACCATTCCAAGTGAGTGGTTGTTCAGCATAACCACCTTGATTGGCACCTTATAAATGTTCAAAATAGCCAATTCCTGGTTGGTCATTTGGAAACCACCATCCCCAACAAACAAGACTACTTCCTTATCTGGGTTAGCAATTTTAGCACCGATTGCTGCTGGAATTCCAAATCCCATCGTTCCCAAACCACCTGAAGTCACTAACTGACGTTCATTTTGGTAGGGATAATACTGAGCTGTCCACATTTGGTGTTGACCAACGTCTGTTACCACAATGGCATCTCCATTAGTCAACTCACCAATTCGTTCAATAACTGCTTGCGGTTGAACCACACGCTCTTTCTTATCATAAGAACGAACACGGTTCTTGTCTTTAGTGACTTTCTCAATCCATTTCTCAGTATTATTATGAACTGTTGGTTCGGCCAGCAACATTTGCAAGGCCTTCTTAGCATCTCCAACAACAGGAATATCTGCACTGATAATCTTGCCAATCTCGGCTGGGTCAATATCAATGTGGGCAACCTTAGCATTCTTAGCAAAAGTCTTTGGATTTCCTGTCAAACGGTCATCGAAACGACAACCAATACTAATCATAAAGTCCGCTTCCGTCATGGCAATATTAGCTGCGAATGACCCGTGCATGCCTCCCATTCCAAGGAAGAGTGGGTGACTCGTTGCAATCGTACCTTGCCCTAAGAGACTGGTTACCACTGGAATTTGATAGCGTTCTGCAAATTCATTTAATTCTGCGGCCGCTTCAGCATAACTAATCCCACCACCAGCTAACAAGACTGGCTTTTTAGCCTTGGATAATTGCTTCAAGATTTTCTTGATTTGCATATCATTTGGCTCAAGAGTTGGCTGATAGCTTGGTAGGTTCACTTCTGGTGAATAGATGAAGTCTGTTTCTAAAGCAGATACATCTTTAGGCAGGTCAATGACAACTGGCCCTGGTCGACCTGTAGTTGCAATATGGACAGCTTCCGTAATGATACGCGGAATATCAGCCGTCTCACGAACTTGGTAATTGTACTTAGTGATTGGCATGGTAATTCCCACGATATCTGCCTCCTGAAAGGCATCCTTCCCAATCCCTGCTCGCGCCACCTGACCTGTAAAGACCAAAAGGGGAACGCTATCGCTCATGGCATCTGCAATCCCTGTAATGGCATTTGTTGCTCCTGGTCCACTAGTGACGACGGCAACACCCAACTTTCCAGTTGATTTGGCATAACCTTCAGCTTCATGCAAACAACCTTGCTCATGGCGCCCTAGAATGTGGCGAATGCCTTTAAAATTATATATCGCATCATAAAAAGGCAAGACCGCACCACCAGGATAACCAAAGATGGTATCAATTCCTAAATCACGAAGTGTTTCCAAAACTAGGTCCGACCCCGTCTTAGGAGATTCTAAACTGATTTTCTCCATTGTTCCCCTTTCTTTCCTCTTAAAAATAACTTGTTACTATCATACCATTTTTTCAAAAATTTTCAAGACAAAAGAAGAAATTTTCTGAATTTTCTATTTTAACGTTTATTTATGAATGTTATTTTGGTTTTTATTTAAAAGATACCGATTTCATTATTTAAAAAGAAAAAAGAACTGATTTCTCAGTCCTTCATTAATCTTATTCCACACTAAATAGGTATGGGTAAACAGGTTGTTGACCTTGGTGAATCTCGACTTCAACGTCTTCGAATTCTTCTGCGATTTCTTGAGCAATTTCATTGGCAAGTTCTTCGCTTCCGTCTTCACCGACATAGAAGGTTACGATTTCACTATCTTCATCCAACATATGTTTCAAAGTTTCTGTCAAGGTTTGGTGCATGTCAGGGTTTGACACGAGAATTTTTCCATCCACCATACCTAGATTATCATTTTCATGGATTTCTAAGCCATCAATGGTTGTATCACGAACGGCTGTTGTGACGCTTCCACTAACAACATCGCTAAGAGCAGCTGTCATACGCTCTTGGTTTTCTTCGATGGACTTGCTTGGATCAAAGGCAAGAAGACTTGTCAAACCTTGAGGAAGAGTACGAGCTTCTACCACTACTGCTGGTTGCTCCAAAACTTCTGCTGCAGATTGAGCTGCCATGAAGATGTTTTTGTTGTTTGGCAGGAAGATGATGTTACGAGCGTTGACCTGTTCAACAGCCTTGATAAAGTCTTCAGTTGAAGGGTTCATAGTTTGACCACCTTCGATAACATAATCCACACCTTGAGAACGGAATATATCTGCTAGACCTTTACCAGCCACTACAGCAATCAAAGCATACTCTTTTTCTTCAGCAGGCTTGCTAACTTGAGTAGCTTCTTTCTCAACCTGTGCTTCGTGTTGGTTACGCATATTGTCAACTTTTACCTTTACCAAGCTACCATATTTGAGACCTTCTTGCATAACAAGTCCTGGATCTTCTGTATGGACATGAACTTTGACAATTTCATCATCATTGACAACAAGGAGAGAATCCCCAAGCTCATTCAAGTAGTTACGGAATTCATCGTAGTCAAAATCTTTAGCATAGGTTGGACCTTGCTTAAGAGCTACCATGATTTCAGTACAGTAACCAAACGTTATATCCTCAGTCGCTACGTGACCAGCCACAGACTTATGATGCTCTGCATTGATCATCTCACTCATGTTGGCCGGAGTCGCTACAAAGTCCTCAGATGCAATATATTCGCCAGTAAGGGCTGAAAGGAAACCTTCGTAGATGAAGACCAATCCTTGACCACCTGAGTCCACAACACCAACTTCTTTCAAGACTGGAAGCATGTCTGGTGTTTTAGCTAGAGCTGTTTTAGCACCTTCCAAGGCTGCGCGCATGACTTCAACAGCGTCATTGGTTTGCTCAGCTTTTTTCTTAGCACCGATAGCAGCCCCACGAGAAACTGTCAAAATCGTTCCTTCAACTGGTTTCATAACTGCCTTATAGGCAACTTCCACACCTGATTGGAAAGCAAGGGCCAAGTCTTGACCTGTTAACTCGTCTTTATCCTTGATGGCTTGTGAAAATCCACGGAAAAGCTGAGACGTAATAACACCTGAGTTCCCACGCGCACCCATCAAAAGCCCTTTGGCAAGAATGCTCGCTACCTCTCCAACTGTAGAAGCTGGCTTGTCTGCAACTTCTTTAGCACCATTTTCAATGGTCATCCCCATGTTTGTTCCAGTATCTCCATCTGGAACAGGGAAGACGTTTAATGAATTGACATATTCAGCTTGCTTATTCAAGCGAGTTGATGCAGCCTGCACCATTTCTTGAAATAAGCTAGTAGTAATTTTTGACACGGTTATTCTCCTACAACTTTGATATTTTGAATGTAGACATTTACAGTCTGAGCAGTAATTCCAAGCTGGTTTTCCAAGCTAAAGGCAACACGCTCTTGAATGTTTTTTGACACTTCACTAATCTTTGTTCCGTAGCTCAACACGGTATACACATCAACTGCAATGCTGCCATCTTCGGCTGCCTTTACGACGACACCTTTAGAATAATTTTCCTTACCTAGAAGGGCTTGGAAATTATCTTTGAGGGCATTTTTACTAGCCATACCGACCACACCAAAAATCTCAGTTGTTGCACCGCCTACGACAGTTGCAATTACTTCATCTGTTAGTTCGATTTGACCATCTTTTGTATTGATTTTTACAGTCATCCTTTTTACCTCAACTAGTTGATACTCTATTTTATCATATTTCAGCCCAAGTGTAAAAGCAGAATACTGTATCAGCGGATATTTACTCTGCTTTTAAAATGATTTTTTCGCTATGACAAAAGAAAAAGACCCTGAGGTCTCCTTGCTTTTATTATTAAACGCGTTCAACTTTACCTGATTTCAAAGCACGAGCTGAAGCCCAAACTTTTTTAGGTTTACCATCGATAAGAACAGTAACTTTTTGAAGGTTTGGTTTTACGGCACGTTTTGTTTGGTTCATCGCGTGTGAACGGTTGTTTCCTGATACAGTCTTACGACCTGTAAAGTAACATACTTTAGCCATTGTGTTTTCCTCCTATTAGATCTAATATAGCGGATGTGCTAGCACCACATACCGTACTATGTTATCACACTTTCTTCATTTTTGCAAGGGAATTGGAAGATTTTTTTATTTAACGTAGACAATTCCTAACTTCCCAAAGGCCACTTCCCCGCGAATAATCAAGGTTTTGCTTGTTGGAGCTACAGGAGCGTCCGCCTTGGCTGCACCAAAGGATGTTTCTACTTTCAAATCGACACGCCAGTGTTGTGGAACATAGACGGTTGCATTTCCAAAAGCAACTTCGATATCCAGAGTAGCAAAATCACCCAACATCTCTGCATTGTCATAGTAGATTTTTGCATTTCCAAAAGCAACTTCTACTTGGTCGTCTACAAGATCTTGATCTTGTTTATAGAAAGTCCCACTTCCAAAAGCAACTTCCTTGTCTGTCAGAATGGTCTTTTTACCATCATACCACCATTTTTTTCCATTCCAAGTTCTGTTAGAATAAGTCAGCATGTTTACTCCGAGAACAATTAGAACTCCTGCCCAGATTAGCGTCTGATTTGGAATCGGTAAAATGTCATAAAAATGATTAGCAATCATGAGAGCTACAAAAGTTGTAAAAACTGCTGATGTCAGATGACGACGAAGCAAAGCTTCAACTGATTGATAGGCAAAAAATGCAATACCAAGCAAGGGCCAAATGTGCCCTCCAAGAGAAGGGATCCCAAAATTCCCCTGTAATAATATTAAAGCCGCCAAAATAAGCAACACAATACCAAATGCTTTCTTTTTCATCTTATTACCTCATGTTTCTTAGATTTTCTTTTAGGAGGGATTGGTAATGCCGTGACACATGAACCTCCTTGTGGGTCTGATAAAAGGAAATGGTGCCCGTTCCTGAAAAGGACTTGTCCACCGAATAAACTTGCCGAATATTAGCGATCGTTGACTTGGATACCCGACTAAAATAACGAGGAAGGATAGCCTCTAACTCATAGAGTTTAAGCCGAACCTCGTAGGCATCTTTCTGGGTATGGGCATAAATCTTGCTGCCTTCCGTCTCAAAGAAGAGAATTTCCGACAAGTCCAGATAATATTCGCCCGTCCCCTTGTAAAAAATCAACCGAGGAGACTTGGACTCTTGCAAGAGCCGCTGTAAATCTGCAATCTCATCTGTCAAAGTCGCTGCCTTGATGATAATTTCAGTTTCCTCTAAATTGCTGTCAATTTCGATTCGTAACTTCATTCCATCTCCTTTCTAACTCTACTATATCAAAGCCAAAATAAGAAAACAAGAGCAAAAAAGCAAGTGGTTACTTTAGACTCGTAAGTGGTTGTATGGCCACCTTAACTTACAGGTCAAAATAGAAAGAAAATCACACCCCACGCAAGACCACAAATATAACCAACTACTACATCCTTGGGATAATGCACTCCCCCTAAGACTCTCACTAGACCGAGGAAGGCTGATAATGTCAAACAAATCATCCCCATAGTTAGACTAGCATGCAAGCAAGCCATGGAGATAATGGTTGCTGAAAAGACATGACGACTGGGCATAGACTGACCAGGACTATCTCTGTCAAGCAAGGGTTTAATATCCCATTCCTCATAAGGCCTAGGAGCATTGATTTTCTTACGAAGAAAGGACAAAATCACAAAACCTGATGCAGGGATAAACACATAGATCAAGACTTGTTTCCCAAGTCCTTGTTGGAGATAGATAATTGCTAACAAGGTCAGATAAACTATAGGCATAACTACTGTCATGAACCGATTGAAAGTTCTTAACAGGCTCAGAAGAAAGAGCTTATTTTCAATATTAGCAGCAATATGGTCATACCATTCTTGATAATTTTTCATATATTTTCTCATTACTTACTCAAATTTTGCTTGCAGGGAAACACTTATCTTCTAGTATAGTGCAGAAAAAGAAGGCCGTCAAGCCTTCTTTGGATTTATTCTTCTGCTTCGTCTTCTGTAAACTGACTGTTATAGAGGTCAGCGTAGAAACCAGCTTGCGCCATCAGCTCATCATGATTTCCTTGCTCGATGATATTGCCATCTTTCATGACGAGAATCAAATCAGCATTTCGGATGGTAGACAAGCGGTGGGCGATGACAAAGGAAGTTCTTCCCTCCATCAAACGATCCATGGCTTTCTGAATCAATTCCTCTGTACGGGTATCAACAGAAGAAGTCGCCTCATCCAAAATCAAGAGTGGCGCATCTTTTAACAAAGCACGAGCAATAGTTAAGAGTTGTTTTTGCCCGACAGACAAGGTCACTGTATCATCCAAGACTGTATCGTAACCATCTGGTAGTGTCATAATAAAGTGGTGAATCCCTACAGCCTTGCTGGCTTCAATCACGCGCTCATCACTGATACCTTTTTGGTTATAGATAAGATTGTCGCGAATGGTTCCTTCAAAGAGCCAAGTGTCCTGCAAGACCATTGAAAAGGCATCGTGTACTTCCGAACGCTTCATCTCTTTGGTATCCACACCATCGATGCGGATACTTCCCTTATCAATCTCATAGAACTTCATCAAAAGATTGACAATAGTTGTCTTACCAGCCCCAGTCGGTCCGACAATCGCAATCTTTTGACCTGCATGAGCGGTCGCAGAAAAGTCATGGATAATAGTTCGCTCTGGTGTGTAACCAAAGGAAACTCTATCAAAGACCACTTGACCTTTCACATCGCTCAATTGTCTTGCTTTATAGAATTCATCTTCCATCTCCTCTTCAGCTAGAAATTCAAAGACACGTCCCATGGCCGCACTAGCCTGCTGAAGACTGGTAATTCCTTGGGCGATTTGTGAAAGAGGTTGAGAAAAGATACGAACGTAGGCCATAAAGGCAACGATAATCCCGATACTGATGTGTCCATTTAAAGCCAAGGCTGCACCAACGATAATCACCAAGGCATAGCTAAAGTTCCCAATAAACATCATAATCGGCATCATAATCCCTGAAATAAACTGAGATTTCCAGATACTATCATACAGACGATTGTTTAATTTCGCAAACTCTTCTTTCGTACTCTCGATAGCATTGTAACTGGTCACCACATTATGGCCAGAGTACACTTCCTCCACATAGCCATTGACAGCTGCCAAATCCTGTTGCTGACTCTTAAAGAAGCCCTGGGATTTGCCCATAAAGACAGACACGAAAGCAAAGCCAACAAGAGTTGACACAACCGTCACCAAGGCCAAAATCCAGTTCATCCCAAACATGGTTACCAAGACTGCTAAGACCAGTAAAGTGGATGAAAGAACTGTTCCCAGACTTTGATTAAGGGACTGGGCTGCAGTGTCAACATCATTGGTCACACGAGACAAGGTATCTCCTTGAGAATGTCCATCAAAATATCCCAATGGTAGGCTATTGATTTTCTCTGCAATAGCTCTTCTCAAACGCTCTGAAAAACGTTGAATGGCTGTTGTAAACAGAAAGGCCTGCAAATAATTTGATAGAAGTCCAATCACATAAATCACGGCTAAAAAACCACCAATAGCTGCAACCGCCACGACATCCACACTTGTTTCCAGACCACTGGCAATAATATTAGTCATTTCCTTGATGCGGGTTGGACCATATACAGTAATGATATTGGATACGATTGTTGCTAGAAAGGCTATCAGAAGGGCAAACTGGAGGCCTGCAAGATAGGGTTTACTCTGTTTCCAGAGATACATTTTCTTATTTTCCATGTTCCAATTCCTCCTTCGATAGTTGTGAATAGGCAATTTCTTGGTAAACTTCGTTATTAGCTAGAAGTTCCTTGTGGGTGCCTTGTCCCACGACTTTACCTTGATCCAAGACCAAAATCAAATCAGCATCCATAATCGTTGAAATACGCTGTGCGACGATAAGCTTGGTCATAGACTTGGTTTTCTCTGCTAGCTCTTGGCGTAGGACACGGTCTGTCTTGTAGTCCAAGGCTGAGAAGGAGTCATCAAAGATGAGGATTTCTGGCTTCCGAGCCAAGGCACGCGCAATTGCCAGACGCTGTCTTTGACCACCTGAGAAGTTGGTTCCTCCTTGGGCCACTTCTGACTCTAAGCCCTCTTCCTTGTCTTCGATAAAGTTCTTAGACTGGGCCAATTCCAAGGCTTGCCACATAGATTGCTCACTAAGTGGTGTTTCTTGACTCTGTCCAAAGTCTAGATTGCCCTTGACATTACCTGAAAAGAGAACCGCTTTCTGAGGAATATAACCAACCTTGTTGCGCAAATCTTCTAAGGCATAGTCTTGAACATTGACACCGTCCACCAGAATTTCTCCTGCTGATACGTCATAGAAACGTGGAATCAGATTGACCAGAGTTGATTTACCAGAACCTGTTGACCCAATAAAGGCCACTGTTTGACCAGCTTCTGCTCTAAAGCTAACATGCTCGATAACCGCCTCCGAATTTGCCGCATAGCGGAAGGTCACATCCTTAAATTCGACCTGACCTTTGAGGTTTTCATCAGCCAGCTGCACTTGACCAGGGTTTTGGATAGACGAATGCAAATCTAAAACCTGATTAATCCGCTTAGCAGAGACCATAGTTCGGGGAAGAACGATGAAGAGTGCTCCCATGAGAAGGAAGCCCATGACAACCTGCATGGCATAAGACATGAAAACAATCATGTCACTAAAGAGAGGCAGACGTGCTGTCGGAGCAGCATCGTTGATTACATAGGCCCCAATCCAGTAAATAGCCACACTCAAACCACTTGAAATCCCCATCATGATAGGGTTCAAAATAGCCATAAGACGGTTGACAAACAAATTCAAGCGTGTCAATTCATCATTTGCTGCTGCAAATTTTTCATTTTGGTATTCTTCAGCATTGTAGGCGCGAACGACACGAATACCTGTTAAACTCTCACGAGTGATACTGTTCAGTTTATCTGTCAGCCCCTGAATCAAGGACTGTTTTGGAAAGGCTAGCGTCATCAAAACTGTCGTCATCAGGACGTTGACAATCACTGCCACAAGTACGGCCCAGAGCCAGTATTCCGAATGACCTAAAATCTTCCCAATAGCCCAGATAGCCATAATTGGACCACGTGTTACCACTTGCAAGCCCATGGTAATCAACATTTGAACTTGAGTAATGTCATTGGTGGTACGAGTTAAAAGACTGGGAATAGAGAATTTCTTAATCTCTGTCTGCGAGTAATCCAAAACTCGGTTAAAAATATCACTTCTCAACCTACTAGTATAAGAAGCCGCCACTCGGGATGCAAAAAATCCAACTGCAACTACGGACAAGAAGGCAAGAAAGGACATTCCCACCATCATGCTTGCCGGCTGCCACAACTCATCTAAATTAGTTCCTTGACTACCTAGCAAATCCGTAATTTTCGAGATATAGGTCGGCACTTCCAACTCTAGATAGACCGAAAAGCAAGTAAATAGAATGGCTAGTAAAATCATCCCCCATTCTTTTCTACTAATTCGTTTGGCTAATTTCTTCATTCTCTCCTCCTATTCCCTTGATATTTGCCTGTAGTTGACCGAGAACTTTCTCAAAAATCAGTAATTCATCTTCATCAATGTCTTCCATCAACTGCTTGTCAATTCGTTCAAAAAAGGCCTTAACCTGCTGCATCTGAGAACGAGCTTTGTCCGTCAAACGAACAAATTTTGCCCGCTTATCGCTAGGATTCGCCTCCAATTCCACCAAACCATTTTGCACCATACGCTTGACCAAATTACTAGCAACAGACTTGGTAATATTGAGTTCCTGCTCGATATCTTTAATCAAGACCAAGTCTTGGTTTTTCTCACGATTATCCAAAAAACGCACAACCTGACCTTGAGGCCCACCCATAAATTCAATACCACAACGTTTGGCTTCCTTTTGCACCATCAGGTGAATCTGATGACCAAAACGCTTAAAGACTAACATCGGTTTATCCATACTAACTCCTTTCTAACTATCACATTTAGTTCTCCTAGGAACTAAATAAGTTTTCATGAGAACTATTTTACCACTTTGAAAAGAGATGTCAAGAAAAAGTTTCCTAGAGAACTATTTTCTTGATTCAAAAAATCCCAAGTGATTTTTTCACTTAGGATCATGTTCTCTAGGTTAAATTAGAACCCGTCTACATTTGTGTAGATTTTTTGTACGTCTTCGTCGTCTTCAAGGACACTGTAAAGTTTTTCAAAGGTTTCAAGGTCATCGCCTGACAATTCCACTTCTGACTGAGGAATCATTTCCAATTCAGTAACTTGGAATTCTTCGACACCTGACTCACGAAGGGCAACGATAGCCTTATGAAGATCAGTTGGAGCTGTGTAAACTGTGATTGTACCTTCTTCTGCTTCTACGTCGTCCACATCAACATCCGCTTCGAGCAACTGCTCAAAGACTGCGTCCGCATCTTCACCTGCAAATACGATAACTCCCTTGTTGTCAAAGAGGTAAGAAACAGAACCTGAAGCACCCATGTTTCCGCCGTTTTTACCAAAGGCTGCACGGACATTAGCCGCTGTACGGTTAACGTTTGAAGTCAAAGTATCCACGATCAACATAGAACCATTTGGTCCAAAACCTTCGTAACGTCCTTCTGTAAAGGTTTCGTCTGTGTTTCCTTTAGCCTTGTCCAAAGCTTTATCGATAACGTGTTTTGGCACTTGGGCTTGTTTAGCACGGTCGATAACGAATTTCAAGGCTGAGTTTGATTCTGGATCCGGATCACCTTTTTTAGCTGCTACATAGATTTCTACACCAAATTTTGCATATACTTTAGAGTTAGCTCCATCTTTAGCCGTTTTCTTGGCTACGATATTGGCCCATTTACGTCCCATTAGGAATCTCCTTTTTTCACATTTTAATCTTTCTTATTATAACACAAGTTTTTTCGATTTTCACTAGAGGAAACGGATTTTATTAGCAAATACAGCTAGGAGAGCACTTTTGTTGCCAATATTTCCTTGCCTTTCCATCATTATCAACATTCAAAAAACAAACTAGACCATTATCTGAAAATAGAAAATCTCAGCCAAGTTTGACAAAGTCCGCTCAAGCTACTGTTTTGAGGTTGTAGATATAAGCGATAAAAACCATTATACTGCACCTTTTGTTGACAGTCTACTCCAGACATATCATAGTTCAAGTAAATACTTTGAAATTCAACAGTTCTTATAGGCACTATTGTATTCTAAGAAATCAATAGAAGAGTTTCTAAACAAAACCATAATTTATGTGTTCTTGAAACAGAAATTTATGCTCTTTTTGATTTCACATGATACTGAAGTTAGACTAGTACAACGGCACTTCTAAAACAAGTAAAAGGTAGCTAATTCCCTGTATAGCAAGGAGTTTCACTACCCTTTTTACTTTTTCTTACAGCCCCTGTTTGATAGACTCATTTTAACATCACGAGCATGCTCCAATGGAAATCGCTAGGCAAGAGATAAACTTTCAGATATTCGCAGAGAGATCATCGCCTCTTTTTGTCGCAAACATTCTTCCCCCCTAATCATTTTCTACCTTATCCTCTACCTGAGGATAGAGAGTCGTTCCCCAAATAGAAATCGTCCGCTTACGCACTAGGGGCAAATCGGTTTTTTCATAAACCGTACGCCACCATTCCCAGGCAAGTCCGGTACACTCTCTAATTTTGATAGAGAGATTGCGAACATTCCCTTTTAAAGGAATACTAGTGGTAAAGTGAGCCGTCAAATCCTGGCCATTTCTGTCCCAAGCCTTAGGAGTCAAGATTTCCTTACCTTGATTATCATAGGATAATTCATCCCAAGTAATGTAATATTGGGCAACATAGGCACCGCTATGATCCAAGAGTAAATCTCCGTTTCTGTAAGCTGTCACCTTAGTCTCAACATAGTCTGTACTGTTTTGAAAGGTCGCAACTACATTGTCCCGTAAAAAAGAAGTTGTATAAGAAATCGGCAAACCTGGATGATCGGCTGTAAAGCGACTGCCTTCTTGAATCAAGTCCTCTACCATATCCACCTTGCCTGTTACAACTCGGGCACCCGAACTCGGGTCGCCCCCTAAAATAACCGCCTTCACTTCTGTATTGTCCAAAATCTGTTTCCACTCTGTCTGAGGAGCTACCTTGACTCCTTTTATCAAAGCTTCAAAAGCAGCCTCTACTTCATCACTCTTACTCGTGGTTTCCAACTTGAGATAGACCTGACGCCCGTAAGCAACACTCGAAATATAGACCAAAGGACGCTCTGCAGAAATTCCTCTCTGCCTCAAATCCTCTACCGTTACAGTATCTTGAAACACATCTCCTGGATTTTTAACAGCATCTACGCTGACTGTATAATAAATCTGCTTAAAATTAACAATCTGAATCTGCTTTTCGCCCGAATGGACAGAGTTAAAATCAATATCAAGAGAATTCCCTGTCTTTTCAAAGTCAGAACCAAACTTGACCTTGAGTTGTTCCATGCTGTGAGCCGTGATTTTTTCATACTGCATTCTAGCTGGGACATTATTGACCTGACCATAATCTTGATGCCACTTGGCCAACAAATCGTTTACCGCTCCGCGAACACTTGAATTGCTGGGATCCTCTACTTGGAGAAAGCTATCACTACTTGCCAAACCAGGCAAATCAATACTATAAGTCATTGGGGCACGATCGACCGCAAGAAGAGTGGGATTATTCTCTAACAAGGTCTCATCCACTACGAGAAGTGCTCCAGGATAGAGGCGACTGTCGTTGGTAGCTGTTACAGAAATATCACTTGTATTTGTCGACAGGCTCCGCTTCTTTCTTTCGATAACAACAAACTCATCGGGTAACTGATTCCCCTCTTTGATGAAACGATTTTCAATACTCTCTCCCTGATGGGTCAAGAGTTTCTTTTTATCGTAATCCATAGCTAGTATAAAGTCATTTACTGCTTTATTTGCCATCTTCTACCTCCTAATAAGTTCCTGGATTGAGTTGCATAAACTCAGACTTGTTCAGTGAAATCAGCTGTGGTTGGACTAAGTGATCCAAAACTTCCTCGTATAATTCTTCTGAGACATTGCGTCGCCGTCTGGCTAGATAAGAAGTCGGAATGACCGTATTATCCAACATAAATACCTTATCTAAGTCAATCAAAGTTGGTCTTGTAAAAGGATTACGAGCTAAATCCGGCTCTTCTATCATAAAGTTCTTGACCAAACGTCTGGTCAAGAGAGCTGGTTTGAAGGTCTGATTTTTAATCAACTCTTTGTTTTTAGTCATGCTGTTGTCAATACAGATATACATATGATTCTTCACAGCCAAATCGCTACTAATAGTCGGAAAAGGCAAATAAAGAGCTACAACATCTCCTCTCTTAATCAAGTAAGAGCACCCCCTTTTCTCCTAATGTAACATAGACAGGATTGACCAAGTCTTCTGATTGACTCAGAATTTCCAAAGTTTGAGTTTGGCGCGCTGTCAATTTAGTAGCATCTTGTCTCTTCAATACAAAATGCTTGTCGCCAATTACCTTGACACTATAATCCTTCTCCAAAGCTGACTGGTAAATCCACATCAGATATTGTCTGTCCTGAGAACTCAAGAGAGAAGGATGTTCAAGTCTCCCGATAGTCTGATAAAAATCAAAAACAGGAGCCAAAGATTGCCAATCTGACTGGCTAGTTGTCAAGGCTAGAAAAAGAGCTTTGCGAGCTGATACTTCTTGGTTAGCCTTGAGAGTTACTTTTCCCTCCAAGTTTTTTAGAAAGTGGGAAACTCCAGAAAGCAAATCTTTCTCTAACTGCGAGAAATAAAAACCTTGCCTTCCCAGACACAAGTCTCTCAAGTCGCTTTCTCTAGCAAATAAGAGTTCAAATAGTTGATAGTAAAAGAAAAATATCTGGCACTGAGTCGCGCTCATCTCTTCTTTATTGGATTCTTTTTTTAACCAGAGTAAGGGCAATAGGTAGCTGGATTGAAACATTTCCTTCACCTCCTACTCTTTTTTCCCTGGAGCATCTGCACTAGCTGCCACTTCTTTTGACTGGATACTTTCCCACTGGTTGATTTCCTCTGAGATAAGACTTTCGCATGTCTTGACAAATAGGGCAAAAGCCTTGGTTTTTCCTGCATATTTCTCCGTTTGGCATTGATAAAGGAATTTTTCTCTCTCCAGGAGTTGCGCAGTCTTTTGGTAAGAAATCCAGTGTTCCTTTGCATTATACAAATTGAGAATCCCCTCACACAGCAAGCCTAGACTGGACAAGGCAACCGAAATCAAACGGTAGCGATCACCTGGCATAGGAATAGCGCAAAAAACAGCTATCAGGAAACCTGCCACAATTTCTGTTATTTTTAATACCTTATAGCGTCTACGATGTTGAACACTTTTCTTTAAAAAATGAGCTATCTGTACATCCAATCGATCTGTCAGGTACATTTCTTCTGGCGTCATGTTCGTAACCCCTTTCATTTACTTTGATAATCATAGTATAACATATTTGAATGTCAAAGTATAGTAAAAACTGGACTATAGCTTATTATAAAATCCAAATATGAAATGTTTATGAAATAAGGGAAAAGTATCACAAAAAGGATGGAACAAAAAGTTTCAAAATGATAAAAACGCATAATACCTTGCCTTAAAAAGCTTGATATTATGCGTTTTATCAGAGAAAGATTTTCTGAATGTTCACCTCAGATTGAGTTTTTCCAACATTCTATCAATCACTATTCTAGCTAGTTTCCGACTCATCTAAGCATTGCTTATCTTAACTGAGCAAGAATAGCTTTGAGTTTTTCAATCAACTCATCTTCTGTGTGGTCAGACTCTTTCTCATTGGCTAGGAAGGCAACTGCTTGAGCGAGAGCTTCTCGTGCTTGGTCGAGAACTTTGGCATCTACACTTGTAAGGTCGCTTTCTTGCAGAACCTTAGTCAATTCCTTGGTCAATTTCTTGAGTTCTGACTCTTTCTTACGACGAGCGATGAGGAAGAGAAGGAGACCAAGAAGGGCGAGTAGGCTGCCAATCATCGTACCGTACGGAAGATGACCTTGCTCTTTGCTTGTTTCTTTCCTTTCTTCTTCATCCTTAGTCGTTTGCTTGCCTTTCAAGGATTCGAGAGCTTCTTTGATCTTAGCAGTAATCTCTTTCAAGCCTGCCTCTGTCAAGTCAGCATTTCTAAGGGCTTCTTGACCCTCTCCGAGAATGACCTTCGCAGCGTCAATGACAGATTGATCAATACCATCCAAGTCTTTCAAACGAGTTTCCAAGTCTTGAATCAAATCTCTTAAGACTGATTTATCAACCTGTTTCTCTTGACTCGATTGAGTGCCACCAGCAAAGGTTACACTTCTCCGGTTACGGGTTGGTGGTGTCACACTGGTGTTAGTGTTGCCACCGTTATTAGTGTTGCCACCGTTATTAGTGTTGCCACCATTGTTGGTGTTGCCACCAGCGTTAGTGTTGCCACCATTGTTAGTGTTGCCATCGGTGTTAGTGTTGCCACCGTTATTAGTGTTACCACCATTGTTAGTGTTACCACCATTGTTAGTGTTGCCACCGGTGTTAGTGTTGCCACCGTTATTAATGTTGCCACCATTGTTGGCGCTTGCTGTGGCTGTGACCTTATTGATTTCACCAATACCAGCAGCCTTCGCTTCATCTACTTTAGCTTTCGTATTTGCTGCGTCAACATTCGATTTCGCTGCTTTTAGGGCTTCGTTGACTTTCTTAACTGCCTCAGCTTTCTCTTCCTCTGTTAAGTGGTCAATACGGTCGAACGATTCCCTCTTAGTTGTTGCTGCTTGCTCTAACTCCTGAATCGCCCCATCCCTATCAATCGGATCTGTAGCTTGAATACTTCTGTCCGACAAAGAAGAAACGTAATCATCTTTTGGTCTTTCTGTTCCTTGATAAACAACTGCTAAAATTGCTCTCAAAGATTCTGTCCCTATTCTATTTTTTTTATAATCAGCTGGAGTAAAGATAGCAGTCCCATCACCTCGAACTAATGTTACAGCAACAACTTCATATCCTTCTGCACGAGGATTTAACCAGTCATCTCTATCGTGACCACCTTTAACTAAAAAAGCTTTTACCTGTGTTCCAGATTGAATATGAGAGCTTGGTAAATTTCCTGGCATTCTCACTGTAACTATTGGCTTCTCATTTGCTTTTTCTTTTAAATCTTCACTACTCGTATCAAAGGTAACTTTAGGAAGATGAAAATTAAGTGTTAATTCTTTTTGTACCCTGTGACCATTTTCAGCAATTGCGGTGACAACTATTCGTCTAGTACCAAAAATATTTTTTGGTGGTGTCCCAGTCGCTCTCAGTATCGCTTTCCTAGTCCCTTTGTTCTCTAAATTAACTTTCAAATTCAGGTCTTCCAAACCACTCACAGTGATTTCGCGAATAGGCGAATTATCTGATTCTGCCAGCCAATATAAGTTAAAGCCAGAAATAGAGGTATTATTTTGAAAATACTTCGCATCTCTCCCATCAAGTACATCTGTACGATTTCTGCCTGACCCACTTCTGACACCAAAACCAACTCTAAGATTTGAAGATATGGTATCTCTCTTACCTCGAGAATGCGAGGAGAAGCTCCCACCATTCTTTAATTGAGTTGCCTTTTTATACTCCTCAAGTGCAGCATTAAAGACATCCTGATTGACAAGCCCATTTTCTGATTGTCCCAATGCTTCGTTGAGTTTATCGTAAGCTTCCTTGAGTTTTTGGACTTGTTCTGGATTTTCAGTGCTGGTCTTCAGTTCTTGGAGGAGATGATGGATTTTTTCCGATAGAGGATAGCTACCTGAACCATTTGTGTAGTCTGTAGCTTCCTCCGCCGTTTCCTTGGTTTCTTGATTTTCTGCTGGTGCTAGCATTGCAGGAGGGGTTAGTTGTCCTCTGCGACCTCGCCCCCGTCTGGGAGTTGGGCTTACTTCACTTGTAGTCGCGCTCCCTCCTTCCCCAAGCTGAGCTGGGGATGTGAGTCCACCAGCCAAAGCCTTGTTGACCTCCTCAGTCAAGGCTTTCATGACTTGAACCTGGGCATTAACCTCCTCTTGACTGGAGTTTGGATTATCAAGAATAGCTTTAGCTCTTGCTAGACTCTCCTCTACACGAGCATGGAGTTCTTTCATAGAATCCAGAGTCAGATTGGCAAGTAAAGCTTGTAGACTAGTTTGAGCAGATTGGGCAAGCGACTTATCTACAACTATACTGATTGCCTCTGCTTGATTCTCTTTCTTACCTTCTTCGCTATCTTTTACTAGAGACTTGTTTTTATCTGAACTTTCTTGATTGCCTTGGGTAGAAGGCTCTAGCTGGTTGGGATTTTTACCAGAAGTTTTTTCGCTTAAAGCCTCAGCCCCATCCGAGGAAGAACTTATAACATCACTGGTTCTAGCCACTTCGCTCTCTGTAGCTGGAGAAATATCAGGCGTTTGCGCCTGTACTGTCCCATTGGCAAAAAACATCAGCGCCGCAACGGCAACGCTGGCAGCACCAAAGTGGTACTTCCTTATTGAATAACGGAAAATTTTCTCTCCATTACCATCATTCTTTTTCTTGAACATAAGTGAATCCTTTCCTTGCCTGAGAGCTTCCCTGAGCTTAGAAAGCGCGCAAAAAGCCGACAGACGATAATATATCAACTCTATACTAACACTTCTGACATACAAATCAACCCCCTCGCTGATAGTATAGAGTCAGAAAATGCAAGAGAAAAGCGACATTATATATATATATATATATA